>NZ_JAZDRH010000010.1:0-107615 GCF_047470865.1 Pseudomonas sp. F1_0610 | reverse complement strand
TTAGGAAAATCTACACAAAATGCATTTGTAGAAAGCTTGAATGGTAAGTTTAGGAATGAGTGCTTGAACCTACATTGGTTTAGAACGCTGGCGGAAGCCACTTATAAAATAGAGCAATGGAGACAACATTATAATGATGTCTGCCCTCACAGCTCATTAAATTATATGCCACCATCCGAATACGCGAGAAAGGCGGCATAATGCAAAAACCCCATCCTAGCTGTGGTACTAAACTTGGGATAAGGTCAGACAGACTAAATTGTACCTAAAGCCTTAAATAGGCTCAGCATAACTGAGCATGCTGGAGTACAATGCTTTTTTCTTAAGTATTAGATAGTAATTATTAAGGTTTAGGCATTTATGGTTGATACTTTTACAATTATTTCACTTGCAGGTGTTGCTACCTTGGCAGGCTTTATTGATGCTATTGCAGGTGGTGGAGGCTTATTGACGTTGCCAGCCTTACTGTTATCCGGATTTGCACCTGTAGAGGCTTTGGCAACTAACAAGATGCAAGGTACTGCAGGTAGTAGTTCAGCGGCTATCACCTTTATGGCGAAAGGCTATATTAAATTTAAGCAAGGTTTACCTATTGCCTTGTTTGCTTATACCGGTGGTCTGTTGGGTGCATTGCTTGTTTCACAACTACCAAAAGAAAAGTTGCAACTGGCGATCCCGTTTTTGTTAGTCGCTGTTGCTGTTTATTTGTTTTTTTCGCCTAAAATGAGTAATGAAGAGAAAAAAGCAAAATTACCATTTTTCACCTTTGCCGCCGTTATAGTGTCATTTATTGGTTTCTATGATGGTATTTTAGGGCCAGGAACAGGCTCGTTTTATATGATTGCTTTTATCTCGCTGCTTGGCTATGGTGTGATTAAAGCTATTTCTTACACCAAATTAGCCAATATGTTTTGTAATCTTGGAGCGCTTTCAATATTTGCGTTTCAAGGACATATTATTTTATCTGTGGCTATTGTCATGGCTGTTGGCGCGCTTATTGGCGCTCAGCTAGGCTCACGGTTTGCAATTAAATATGGAACGGCGATTGTTAAACCTATGCTAATTATTATGAGTTTAAGTATGGCTGCGAAGCTTATTTGGCAGCAGTTAGCTTAACTGTTATTAACAGAGGCATTTATGAGTGCTTGGCTGATTTATGCATTGCTGTCAGCAATTACTGCTGCTTTAGTCGGTATTTTTGGCAAACTAGGGTTACAGCACCTAGATGCAAATACAGCCACAGCTATTAGAGCCATTATTATGGCGCTTTTCTTATTTTTAGTTGTTTTCTTGCAAGGTAAGCTGCATTTGTTCAGCGAAGTAATGAGCAACCATAAAGCATTATTATGGATTACCTTAAGTGGCGTGGCTGGAGCTTTATCTTGGTTATTTTATTTTCTCGCTATTGAACATGGCAAAGTAAGTCAGGTGGTATCTATTGATAAGCTCAGCGTGGTATTTGCTGTAGTTTTAGCGGTTATCTTATTAGGTGAAAAACTTTCTTGGCTAGCCAGTCTTGGTGTTGTAATGATAACAGCTGGCGCTTTGCTTGTTGCTTTAGGCTAATGAACCTTTTTTATTGCTCGCCCTCATAGCTAATCAATAGGGAGGGCTTATGCGATTTACTATAGCACTGTTAGGGTTGTTTATTATTCCAACAGTATGGGCGCACACTTATATAGATAGCCACGCACATTTGTTTGATTTTTTTCAGCAATCAGAAGGGGTAGAAGCCCTCATTGAGGCAATGGATGAAGGTAATATTGAAAAAAGCGTTGTAATGGGTATTCCTGTTGCTAAAAAATGGCATGAGGATGAACCACAAAAACCAAGATTTTATGCAGGGGATGACGCCCCTGTTTATTGGTACAGCGCTACTGACTTTTTAGTGCATGATTTAGTTAGTAAAGCAAAACCAGCAGATCAAGCACGTTTAATTCCATTTTTATCTGGGTTTAACCCTAATGATAAAAATGCTGCAACACAGATTCGCCAACTATTAGCAATGCATCCTGATTTCTGGCAGGGCATTGGCGAAGTTTTTGCCCGTCATGATGATATTACCGCTCTTACTTTGGGTGAAACACCACGTATTAATAATGAAGCTATGATGCGTGTTTATAAAGTAGCAGCTGAGTATGATTTACCTGTTTTACTACATACTAATATTACCTCCAAGCGTGAGCGCAAAGCCCTTTATGAGGAAGAATTAAGAGAAGTTTTACAGGCTAATAAAAAAGTGCGCTTTATTTGGGCGCATGCAGGCACCAGTATGGAGATTCATCGTCATCAGGAAAAATTAGTATTTTTGCCTAGATTATTAGATGAGTTATTAGCTGAATATAAGAATCTTTATATTGATTTATCTTGGGTAGTACTAGAGCCCTACATGTTAGATGGCAAGGGCATTCCCAGCAAAGAATGGCTGGCATTACTGAATAAATACCCTACGCGATTTGTGCTAGGCTCTGATGTAGTGGGACGTTTTAAGAGTCAAGCAGAAATAATGCAAGCCTTTAGTCCAGTTTTGGATGCTTTACCTGCAACAGTGGCACGCAAAATAAGTAAAGAAAATATGTTAGCGCTACTGCCACGTAAAAAGCGGCAGTAACCTGACTGCTTATACTAACTGAGTATCAATAGTGCTCAAATTAAGTAGGTTGTCTGCAATAGGGCAGCGGCGTTCAACTTCCGCTAAGAAGGCAAGCTGCTGCTCTTTATTTAAATCACTATCAATAGAGACTTCTAAGCGGATTTGTTGAAATCCAGCACGATCCTCAGTGTCTTTGCCTAATAGCTTGTCAGGATTAAAATCACCTTCGGCTTTGAACTGCATGCCTTTTATGTTTAGTTTTTGTTGATGCGCCACAATACGCGCAATGCTACCAACACAGCCTGCTAAAGAAGCTAATAAAAGTTCTGGTGGCGTTGGACCCTTGTCGCTACCGCCTGCATTTTTTGGCTGATCCATTCGTATTTCATGATTGCCACACTGCATGCTGATTGTCATGTTGCTGCCCATTGCCCCTGAAACCAGTACTGTTTTCATTGTATATCTCCGAGTGATTGATTTTTCATTATACAGGTGGGGGTATATAATTCAAGAGGCTTAAAATCTACGTTCGGTTTTCTTAAATAACGCTAGAGTGATACAACTTTTTGTTACATAGTGTGTCGTATTGGTAATTTCCTCTATGTGTTAAGGACTGCCATGAGCATAACCAATACTGAGCCTGCGATTGCTCGTTACACTTATCTTCCTGTGATGCTATTAGCAGTGTTGCAAGCATGGTTAATTAAGGAGTTTCCTGCATATCTATATGATCAACCCTTTGCCGGCCTGTATTTAACACCGTTATCTTGCGCTTTAATTATTCCCTCTGCTTTTAGCTTCTTAGTTTCAGATTTAAAGCGTCCTGTTTTTTATTTGAATATTTTTATAGTTATTGCTTGTGTCCTGTGGGTTTCATTATGGTTTGACTCCAATGTGGCTGACGTTAACTATAAGCACGAAGAATCTATTTTTATCTCTATTGTTTTAGTATTTATTATTCTACCTTGGTTGCAGTTACGCCAAATGACAGGTAAATGGAGCACCAATTATTCGTGTTTAATTGGTTTGTACGGGTTAAATACCTTGTTTGCGGTATTTGCAGCTGCCATTGGTGGAGCAGTAGTACTTCTTTCGGTATTGGCCACGTACTTGTTTGACTTAGTACAGATGAATTCACTAGCTTATATTATGTCTCGTGAGCTTTTCCGCTGGGTCTTATTTTGTCTAGCCTTTAATATATGTTTACTCTTTTTACGTCGTTTTTCAGATATACAAGCAACCCGTATTTTTAGTTTAATTGCCCGTTTTTTTCTACCAATACTTAATTTGGTAGGCATGTTATTTTTAGTTGGAATGCTTTTTTCTTTAATCAATTCTATATCTTCGGATATGCTAGATAGCAGTGTCAGGGTAGCGAGTAGTAGAGTTTTAAGCTCACCTCCAATTTTAATTTTCTTAATTATAAGTATAATTTTAATAAATATTGTATATGGAGATGGAAAGCAAGGATTTAAGTTTAGACCTTGGCTTAATGGTTTTGTGTTAATTAATATTGGCTTTCTTAGTATTTTTGCACTTTTTACTATTTATGGAATTCTTGCCCGAGTTAATCAGTATGGTTGGAGCTATCCAAGACTCTATGCATTCTTTATCACCATGCTAATTGGCTTAACTGCTATAAGTTACAGTGTTTCCGTTATCCTTAAACGAAATAACTGGAGCTTATGCTTAGGGGCTATCAATAAAACGATATTACTTTTATTAGTAATTAGTATTCTTGCAACCAGTAGCCCGGCAGTCGATTTTTATAAGATTGCAACGAATAATTTATTGGAAAGAATTAACGCTGATGATGATCCTATTATAAAGTATCAGTTCGTGAAATTAGGTAAAACAGGTGAAGAAGCATGGGAAAATCTATTAAAGGATGAGAAATATAAGGCTAGGACAGACAACAGTTATTATAAAAATAATTCTGATGAATTAGATAAACTACTGTCTGATGTAATGCTAATTTCAACTGGTAGTGATCCACTTCCTGAAAGTTGGTGGAAGTTTATTAATGCGGATGGAAATAAATATAAATATTTAGACTGTACCAAAAATTATAGTCCCTATAACTGCTTAGGCTTTACTAAGGATATAAATAATGATGGCGAAAATGAGGTTGTAATTTGTAGTGGTCATGAGCAAGCGAGAGTGATTAGCTGTACCGTTTGGCAGCAAAAAAGTTCTGACATCTGGATTGATACTGATGAGCAGATGTTTAATTATTCAACGCCAGCGCAACGCAAAGCTGCTTGGGGGGAATTACTTAAGGGAAATATAGAAATTAAGCCAAAAGAATGGCAGCAAATTGTGATAAAAGCTGACGATAGCTCGCTTAACTAAAAAATAAAAGTGCCAGATAAAATGGCTAGTATAGCTTGCAAGCATACTAGCTATTTATTTGTGTACTGACTGTAAGCTATATGTGAGGTTAGTAAGCTGGATGCTTTCAATTACAACTGAATAAAAAGAAAAGCTGTTTTCAGTGTATAAAAGCCTTAAAATAACGTTTTGTTTTATTAAATTGGTTGGCTTATGAAATTTATCCATCAACGTGAAATGCTCACAGAAGGCGATTTTGTGGTTATTCAGTGCTCACAAATGTGCAATATACGCTTAATGAATGATGCTAATTTTCGCAGTTTCCGTAATGGTGGTAAGCACACCTATCATGGTGGCTGTTTTGATCGTTTTCCCGCAAAAATTCGAGTACCAAGCAGCGGTTACTGGAATATCACCTTAGATGCGGTAACTCGTCGCCCAATTAGCGTAACGCGTAAGCCTAACTTTGAATATAAAATTAAAATAGTACGCAATACTAAGTTGGAGTGATGTTATAAATGGCTAGCTTTATGCTAGCCATTTATATATTAAACAAGATAGCTATGCGTGCGTTGCAGGTCAGTAATTAGCAACAGATTATTATCTTGTTGCATGCGTTGTATTAATTGCAGTACCTCGTCCTGATTGTTAGCCTGTTTTAGATACTCAACTTCTTTACTGGTTAAGCCTATCATCTGTAAGAACTGAACCTCACCGTGAGCGGTGTGGATTTTCCCTAGCTGTGGATCTACAGTAAAAGCTAATCCACACAAATCAGTATTTGAATCTAAACGAATAGGGCTATTGGTAGGAATAAAGTGGTTGGCATCAAACCAATTGCCTGAGTCAAATACATAGCGTGCTAAATTTTGCATGAGGGAGCACACCCAAGTTTTATTATCATCAGCATCTACTTTTTTTAGGCGGAGGGTCAGCTCCATGCCAAATTTACTAAACTCTTTTCCGGCAGCTTCTTCGTCAAAATAAAGCTCTGAAAAACCATAGGTAACAAAATGATAATGGTCTTCTTGTTCATGGCTAAGATAGATACTAATACCATCTAAAGGATCTTCACCGCCTAAAATATAAGGGATAGTTGTGCCGTAGTGTTCGGCTTGTTGTTCGCCATAAAGTTTTTCTAGTGTGGAAGCTATAGCATCCCAGCCTACAGCATCGTCTTCAGTAAATTGTTGGCAGTATTCTTCTTTAGTCATTGTGCTGTTCTTATGCAAAATAAAATCATTATGACATTGGATCTACAGCGCTTGAAAGGCTTACATAAAAAAAGCCCCAAGCGCTAGCATGCTTGGGGCTTTGTGTTTAGTGCTTTGTAAGAGTAATAGGTAGCACTAAAGCGTCGCATTAAAGCGAGGTATTACTTCACTTCTACTACAGGAATCTGTGCGTTAGCAGCAGCTTCTTGGTATTGCGCAATTTGGTCGAAGTTTAGGTAGCGGTATACATCAGCAGCCATAGTGTCGATGTTTTGCGCGTACTGCATATATTCTTCAACGGTTGGCAGTTTACCAAGAATTGAGGCTACCGCTGCAAGTTCGGCAGAGGCTAGGAATACATCAGTTGAATCGCCTAAACGGTTCGGGAAGTTACGTGTAGAAGTTGAAACTACAGTTGCACCTGTTTTCACACGTGCTTGGTTACCCATACATAATGAACAACCTGGCATTTCCATACGCGCACCTGCACGACCATAAATACCATAGTAACCTTCTTCGGTTAATTGGTATTGGTCCATACGAGTTGGTGGTGCTAACCACAAGCGAGTAGGGATACCGCCTTTAACTTTCTCTAGCAGTTTACCTGCTGCGCGGAAGTGACCGATGTTGGTCATACATGAACCGATGAATACTTCATCGATAGTACGGCCAGCTACGTCTGAAAGTAGGCGTGCATCATCTGGGTCATTTGGTGCGCAAAGTACAGGCTGCTTAACTTCTGCTAGATCAATTTCGATCACCGCAGCGTATTCAGCATCAGCGTCTGCTTCTAGTAGCTCAGGTTTTGCTAACCAAGCTTCCATTTTTTTCGCACGACGTTCTAGAGTACGTGCGTCACCATAGCCTTCTGCAATCATCCAGCGTAGCAGGGTGATGTTAGAGCGTAAGTATTCAGCAATTGAATCTTCAGGAAGTTTAATAGTACAACCTGCAGCTGAACGCTCAGCAGAGGCATCAGAAAGTTCAAATGCTTGCTCTACGGTTAAGTCAGTTAGACCTTCGATCTCAAGGATGCGACCTGAGAAGATATTTTTCTTACCTTTCTTCTCAACAGTCAATAGACCTTGTTGGATCGCATAGTAAGGAATTGCATGTACAAGGTCACGTAAAGTGATGCCAGGTTGCATTTTACCTTTGAAGCGAACCAATACAGATTCCGGCATATCTAGTGGCATAACACCAGTAGCCGCAGCGAAGGCTACAAGGCCAGAACCTGCAGGGAACGAAATACCGATAGGGAAGCGAGTATGTGAGTCACCACCCGTACCTACGGTATCAGGTAGTAGCATACGGTTTAACCAGCTATGGATAATACCGTCACCAGGGCGTAGAGATACACCGCCACGGTTGCGAATGAAATCTGGCAATGTGTGGTGAGTGTTTACGTCAATTGGTTTTGGATAAGCAGCAGTGTGGCAGAAAGACTGCATAACTAGGTCGGCAGAGAAACCTAAGCAAGCTAAGTCTTTTAGCTCATCGCGAGTCATTGGGCCTGTAGTATCTTGTGAGCCTACAGTGGTCATTTTAGGTTCACAGTAAGTACCAGGACGAACGCCTTGGCCTTCTGCTAAACCACATGCACGACCTACCATTTTTTGCGCTAGAGTAAAGCCTTTACCGCTATCAGCTGGTGCTTCTGGTTTTTTAAATAAATCAGAAGGCCCCATGCCTAATTCAGCACGTGCTTTTTCAGTTAAGCCACGGCCAATAATTAGCGGAATACGACCACCAGCACGTACTTCGTCTAAAAGTACATCAGTTTTTAGTTCAAAGTTAGTTACTAACTCATCAGAACCGTGACGGCGCACTTCACCTTTGTATGGGTAAACGTCAATAACGTCGCCCATGTTTAGGTTGGTGCAGTCAAACTCTACAGGTAATGCGCCTGCATCTTCCATTGTGTTGTAGAAGATAGGGGCAATTTTGGTACCAAAGCAGAAACCGCCCGCGCGCTTGTTAGGCACATTCGGAATGTCATCACCAAAGAACCAAAGCACAGAGTTAGTAGCTGACTTACGAGAAGAACCCGTACCTACAACGTCACCTACATAAGCAACTGGGAAACCTTTAGCTTTGATTTCTTCAATTTGCTTTAGTGGACCAACGCTGCCTGGTTGATCGGGATTAATACCTTCACGCGTCATTTTTAGCATCGCTAAAGCGTGTAAAGGAATATCAGGACGGGACCAAGCATCAGGTGCAGGAGAGAGATCGTCAGTGTTGGTTTCACCAATCACTTTAAATACGCTCAGCGTGATTTTCTCAGCTAGTGCTGGGCGGTTTTTGAACCACTCGCCTTCAGCCCAAGA
Source organism: Pseudomonas sp. F1_0610 (assembly GCF_047470865.1). Taxonomy (NCBI): domain Bacteria; kingdom Pseudomonadati; phylum Pseudomonadota; class Gammaproteobacteria; order Pseudomonadales; family Pseudomonadaceae; genus Pseudomonas; species Pseudomonas sp. F1_0610. The sequence continues at coordinate 99,147 of NZ_JAZDRH010000010.1, read as the reverse complement.
AGTCATTACTGCTTTAGCATTAGCATTGCCTGCTTTTGCTTTTTCAGCTACGTCATGGAATGAATCAAACATTAACAACGTATGTTTTAGTTGCTCAGCGGCTAGTGACGCTAATTCAGCGCTGTCTAGTAACTCAACTAAAGTTGCAATGTTGTAACCACCTTGCATAGTGCCAAGCAGCTTTACTGCATGCGCTTTGTCAATGAGTGGGGAAGTGACTTCGCCTTTAGCAACGGCTGATAAAAAACCTGCCTTAACGTAAGCGGCCTCATCCACCCCAGGTGGTACGCGGTCAGTGATAAGTTCTAGTAAGAACGATTCTTCACCAGCCGGTGGATTTTTTAGAAGCTCAACTAAACCAGCGGTTTGTTCAGCATTCAACGGCTGTGGGACGACGCCCTGTGCAGCACGTTCTGCTACATGTTTGCGATAGGCTTCAAGCACAGTTATACCCTCATCAGTGGTCTCTAACAGAGACGCTTTTCCAGAAGCTGTTTTCAAAGTTTTACGTTGTAGTGGCAGAGAGTCTGCCACTAGACAGAAGCGGGTATGTGCTGCGCGTGACGCTTTGAAAACAGCTTCGGTTCAGATGTATTTACTAATAAAATAGCCTGACTATTCTATGCCAAATAGCAAATAAAGTTAAGGGGCGATATTGGCAAAGCGCTGCTCCAAAGGTATTAATTCAAAGACGTTTTTTGTAAATGACTCTCGTTTTGGCTGCTATTTTAGTTGAATGAGAGGGCTTTTTTATAATGATTGAGCTTGCTAAGCTATGATTTGCATCTTGTATTGAATAAGAGGTGGTTATGTTTGAGTTGGACGCGCGTTTACAAGCCGACACACTTTTGGTGGGTGATTTTAAATTGTGCCGTTTATTGCTGATGAATGATAACCACTATCCGTGGTTTATTTTAGTACCTAAGCGCCGCAACCTTACAGAGGTTTTTCAGCTAAAAACAGAAGATCAAGAACAGATGTGGCGTGAAGTTTCCGCCTTTGCTGAAACCTTGAAAGATACCTTCAATGTGGAAAAAATTAATATTGCTACCTTAGGCAATGTAGTAAGCCAATTACATATTCATGTGATTGGGCGTAAAACTACAGACGCAGCATGGCCTGGACCAGTATGGGGTAAGGTAGAAGCCCAAGCTTACTCGGCAGAGCAAATGAAAGTTGTTTGTGAGAAATTACGGATGGCACTAACTGAAAATTTCGAGTTTTTAAATAAGGTCGCCCAATGAGTTTAGAAGAGCAGGTGGTAGAACTTGAGATGCGTTTGGCCTTTCAAGATGACACCATTGCCGCTTTAAATGATGTGATTGTGCAGTTGCAACTTCAAATGGAACGCATGCAGCAGCAAATAAAAGTGCTGCATCAACGCCAAGAGGAGTCGCGTAGTTTTGCGATTACGCCAGCTGGGCAGGAACCACCACCACCGCATTATTAAACAAAAAAGGATGCTAAAAAGCATCCTTTTTTGTACTTAAGTATCCATTCTGTATAAGCTGCAATTGCTTACTTGTCTCAAGTAGAGTGCTAGATATCAAATTAACTGAATAATAAAACTAATCTACAACTAAATGACTTTGTTTTAAATAAAAGAATATACTAAGTTAGGGTGTTTTATTTAATTAAGATGCTCAGTATGTTAACATCAAGCTAACACTAGATAGTGGATAGAAACTTCAAAAGAAACTAGCTTTTAAATTATAAACTAACAGCTAGTAGTTATGTGTTTGACTTCATAGCTAGTGTATTGTTCCCTATAATTAATTGTGTTATATCGGCTGCATCAACAGAGACGCCATGGTAGTGGGCAATGATAGATAAAGCATGGAGAGAAGTGCAGGGATTCATAGTTATAAATAGTTGAGTTAAGTCATTTTTAGTATAAGCGTGCAACTTGATTTTAGCGCATGTTCAGCTAATGTACAGTTTTTGATTTTAGCAGAACGCTTTTATTGATTTATTGCGTTGAGTCGACACTGAAAAAGATAGGATTGATATGAAACAGAGAATTTGGGCTGCAAAATTTATGGATGGAACAATCTCAGTCAAAGCAGATATTGCGGTTAGCTATCCTGATTTACTGGATGCTAGAAGAGAGTATGAGCTCTTGAGGAAGTATGCAAATAGCACTGCAACAGATGATGAAAAAATAGAATTTAATCATATAACTGATGAGTATTTTAAAACTTTTCATGATGTTTTTCGGTATAAAGAAAAAATTCCAGAAAAATATGCGCCAGTAAGTTGCTATTTAACGGGTGCTCTTACAAGAAACAACCTAGCGAAAAACTTAAAAAGATCAATATTTAGAGGAGTGCATGCTGATTATATTTGTAATGAGGCATCTGCGAATGCCTTGTTAAGTGTGCGCTTGGGAGAAAGTCAGTTATTTAAGATGAATGTTTTTGATAAAAAAAATACAGTTATTGAGGGATTTTATTTATATAGATTTCATCCTTTTGAACAGCGGAGATTTGTTGTTGAGCAGTCATTAATTGATATCGGTTTAACAAAAAAAAATCTGCCTAGCAAATATGCTCTATTTTATAAAAATATTAAAACTAATGATATTGTTTTAACTAGTGATGCTTTGAATTGTACTGTTGATATTTGGCAAGATCCAATTGTAGAGAGCATGTTGTTTTTAACTGATACCTTAAAAGAAAAGCTAGAAGAAGCGGGTGTTGCAAAAACTTGGAAGTTAATTGAGTGTAAAATACAAGCTTGATCAACAGGTTTTAATATCTAGTGTTCTCGCATTATGATGTTATGCGTTAGAATATTAGTGGTTTTTACTTTAGATTCTAGCAGACAGTGTTGTGTTTTTTAAATTTTCTTTATTGGTGTTATTCTAGTGGCAAGTAGTTGTTTTGTATATAGTGGTATTGTTCATCTAAAGGCTAAGTATAGAGTAAAATAATAAATAATTATACTACTTTAAAAGGCTAGCTATTAACAGTGGTCTAATTATTATTACGTCAGAGTGTCTTATTCAAAACAGCATCTTGAACCAGCCATAAATCGGCTATGAGCTGATTCAATCGCTTTTAAGCAATATTGGGAAGAGGGAAGTCTTGGCTTGCACTAATATGTTTTGTACGCGCTAAACAATAGTTAATGAATGTACGCATGCTTGAAAACTGATATTTATTTTTTGCCCAAATAAAAAAGAATTGTCGCTTTAAATCTAAATCAGGTGTTTCAATAGGCACCAAGCTGCCACGACGAAAAGCATCACGCAAGGCAAGCCGAGAAATACAGCTAATAGCTAATCCGCTTTCTACGGCGCGTTTAATAGCTTCTGTATGTTCTAACTCCATAGAAATATGTAACGGTTTGTGTAAGTGACGAATAGCGTGATCAAAGGTTTGTCGAGTTCCTGATCCTTTTTCACGCAAAATCCATGTGTGTTCTAAGAGTTCGTTTAAATCTGCCTTTTTCTGCTGCGCAAGAGGATGCTCAGGCGCACAAAAAACGACTAACTCATCGCTAATCCAAGGGAGTGTCTCAATATTAGGATTAGTCGATAAGCGCTCAATAAGAGCTAAATCTAGTTGATATTGGGCAACAAGATGCTCAATTTGCTCGCTATTTTGCACATGAAGGTTAATTTTGCAGCTAGTATGCTGCTGTATAAACTCGCCAATCAGTAATGTAGCTAAATAATTACCGATGGTCATAGTTGCCCCGATAGATAAGTCGGGAAGGGCGGTTTGCCCTTGTAATTCCTTATCTAGCATGGATGCATGTTCAAGCACAGCAATGGCTTGCGGTAATAGCTGTGTGCCTAATTTATTCAAAATTAAGCGTTTTCCAGCTCTGTCAAATAACTGACAGTTATATTGGCGCTCTAATTCGCCTAAGGCGCTGCTTGCAGCTGACTGAGACATCGCTAAGCTATAAGCTGCTTGCGAAATAGTTTGCAGTTGTGCCGTGGCTACAAATATTTCAAGTTGACGTAAAGTAAATCGCATATCCATTTTTTCGATAAGCTATATATTGAATATCAACTTAACAGATTGAACGCCGCTAAGTACACTAGTAGTAATGAGAATCATTGGAAATTAGATATGAGCAAATACAACACAGAACGTGTTACCGCTGTAAAGCATTGGAATGACGATTTATTTACCTTTCGTACGACTCGTAGCCCAAACTTACGTTTTGAAAACGGTCAGTTTGTCATGATTGGCTTAGAGGTGGATGGCCGTCCTTTAATGCGAGCCTATTCTATTGCTAGTCCAGACTATGCTGATTATTTTGAATTTTTCTCAATTAAAGTGCAAAACGGACCTTTAACATCACGTTTACAGCATCTTAAAGTAGGTGATGATGTAATCATTGGTAGTAAGCCAACAGGCACCTTAGTGCTCAGTGACTTAAAGCCAGGTAAGCATCTATATATGCTTAGTTCAGGCACAGGTTTGGCGCCATTTTTGAGCCTAATGGTTGATTTAAACATTTACGATATGTTTGAGAAAGTTATCATGGTTCATGGTGTACGCCACGTAAATGATTTGGCGTATTACAAAGAAATCTCTGAAGATTTGCCTAATCATGAATATTTAGGTGAGCAAATTCGCGAAAAACTCATTTACTATCCAACAGTAACGCGTGAGCCATTCCGTAATAATGGACGTTTAACAGACTTAATGCGCACAGGTAAGTTGTTTAAAGATATTGGCTTGCCGCCCATTAACCCAGAAGATGACCGTGCGATGATTTGTGGTAGTCCGTCTATGCTGAAAGATACATGTGATGTGTTGGATAGTTTCGGCTTGAAAATATCACCTAAGCGTGGAATTCAAGGCGATTACCTGATTGAACGTGCTTTTGTTGAGCAATAGAAAAAGCTGAACTATGGCTAAATAAACCCAGTGATTTTCACTGGGTTTTTTTTATATTCCTTCTACATTGTATAAAATAAATTTCCAATATATTTATATAAATGCAGGGCTGTTATGTTAGCCAAAGATTTTTTTTCGCGATCGGGTCTTATTTTAGCGCTTAGTTTAGTAGTTGGCTTCATTCTAGTCGTAGATGCGTATCGAGGATATTTTTCGGTAACAAGCTACTTTCTACCTTTTTTGATGTATATCTGGCTGCCGCAGTTAGCTGTAGTGGGCGTTTTATTATTTTTTCGACCTAAAATGATTTTTTTAGCTGGCGTATCTTTGGCCATGGATATTTATCTAGCTGTATTGACGCGTTTAGCATTGGCAGAAGCAGCATTCTGGGTAACCTATTTAAGTTCGTTTTTGGGGATATTCTTGGGCGCTTATGCTGGATTAATGTTTTTGCGGATGCAGCAGAAAAAACAATTATGGCTAACATTTGTGTCCGGCTTTTTGGGCACAGGGCTGGGGATATTGGCAGGGTTTTTATTGCTGGTACGTTTATAGTTTACTGAGTGGCTATGAATAACAAGCCCCGCAAAAGCAGGGCTTGTTATATCTAGCTAGCTATTAAGCATTTACAGCTTGCGCCATGCTAATACTTTGTGCAGCCAAGGCTCGGTTTAAGCCGCTGAATAAAGCGTTAATACTGGCAGTGGTAATGTTCTCGTCAATGCCTACGCCAAATACAGGGCGATTCTGGCCAATACGTAATTCAATAAAGGCAGCTGCTTTGGCATTACTGCCTGCGCCAATGGCATGCTCATTGTAATCCATTACTTCTACTTCAATAGGTAAACAAGCAGCTAATGCCTCAACAGGCCCTTTGCCTTCACCTTTCCAAGTGCTGATTTGTCCATTTTTTTGCACCTGTAATTCAATAGCACAGTGCCCGTTTTCTTGTTGGATGCGGTGACCCTTTAAGCTAAAGGGTGAGTTAGCTTGTAAATATTCACTATCTAATAATTTGAATATTTGAGTTGCTGTTACTTCTTCACCTAAACGATCCGTTTCATTTTTCACAACGGAGCTAAATTCGATCTGCATACGACGTGGCAAGCTGATACCGTATTCTTGCTCTAATAAATACGTAACCCCACCTTTGCCCGACTGGCTGTTAACGCGAATCACAGCTTCATAGTCGCGACCAATATCAGCAGGGTCTATAGGTAAGTAAGGTACCTCCCAAACGGCATCTGCTTTTTGCTTACTAAAGCCTTTGCGGATGGCATCTTGGTGAGAGCCAGAAAAAGCAGTGTGAACCAAATCACCAGCATAAGGATGGCGAGGATGGACTGGAATTTGGTTGCAGTCTTCAACAACCTTGCGCACAGCATCAATATCAGAAAAATCTAATTCAGGGTCAATACCTTGGGTGTATAGGTTTAACGCCAAGGTTACTAAGTCCACGTTACCTGTACGTTCGCCGTTACCAAACAAGCAGCCTTCAACACGGTCGGCCCCTGCTAATACGCCTAATTCAGCGGCAGCGACACCTGTGCCACGGTCGTTATGTGGGTGCAAGCTCACAATAATACTGTCGCGCTTATTTACTTTATTGCAAAAATTTTCGATTAAGTCAGCGTAAACATTAGGGGTTGTAACTTCCACTGTGGCTGGCAGATTGAAGATGATCTTGTTGTCTGGAGTAGGTTGCCATACTTCGGTGACTGCATTGCAGACCTCAATAGCAAACTCAGGTTCCGTCATGCTAAAGGTTTCAGGAGAGTATTCAAAAGTCCATTGGGTTTCTGGATACATGGCAGCGTATTTTTTGAATAGTTTGGCGCCTTCTACGGCAATATTTTTTACGCCAGCTTGGTCGGTATTAAAAACAATTTTACGAAAGCTTGGGCTAACAGCGTTATACAAGTGCACTATAGCTTTTTTTGCGCCTTTTAAAGATTCGAAAGTACGGGCAATTAAGTCTTCACGTGCTTGGGTTAATACTTGTATGGTGGTGTCGTCAGGAATATGTTGCTCTTCAATTAATTGACGTACAAAATCAAAATCAGTTTGCGAAGCCGAAGGGAATGCCACTTCAATTTCTTTTACGCCCACTGCGACTAAGGTTTTGAAAAAGCGCATTTTTTTAGCACTATCCATTGGCTCAATCAATGATTGATTGCCATCGCGCAAGTCAGAACTTGCCCAGATAGGTGCTTGAGTTAGCGTTTTGCTAGGCCAAGTGCGCTCAGGAAATTGAATAACAGGATGTGCATGGTATTTTTTTGAAGGATCTTTCAACATTGACATAACTAACACCTTAACGTTTTTAATTGAGTAAGTGGTTGTATACAGCTTAGTGTTAGCGCGGCAGTCGTTGGCTGACTAAGCACAAGGAAGTAAATTGTCGTCGCTGTATAAGAGTATGTGATGTATTCATGCGTAAAAAGATAAGATCACTTTTGTTTGATTTCAATATTTATTTTAAAATTGATGATTTATCTCAAAAATATATAAATTTAAGCAATTTTATTTCGATAAGGATCTAGGGGCTTGAGTTATTTGCTTAGGCGTCTTTATGTCGCAGCGCAAAATAAATCGAATTAGCTGATATATACTTCACTTTCACCTATCCATTATTTAGGGCTTCTGAGTGCAGAAAACTTCATATCAACAGACAGGAATCTGGCTTGGCTTATTTGCCATGCTGATGATTCATTTAGGTCCGTTGATATCTTCTGTACAGCTTTACAGTCAGCATCAGTTTCAAAGTTTTGAAGCCTTTGTCGCTGCAGTTGAGCATGCTAAGCATGAAATGGCGGAGAGCGCTGATCATCATGCTGTAATGGGGCACCATACAGCAGCCTACGGTGTTCCTGATTGGGTCAACCAGCTTGCTATGTGTGGTTACTGTGATCTACTTACAGTAAATCCACCATTAACTGTGGCTGTCTTTAATCATATTCCTTTTATACCTTCCAGCCCTAGGGTCGAATGGGTTTCAGAGCTGCCGTATGTCGCGCCGGCGCTTTGGACTACAGCCTATCCGCGAGCGCCTCCTGTCAATTTTATCAGTTAAAAAATCATTTAAATTTATAAAATTGATGGATATAGATAATGACGCAAACACATCATGGCGTAGTTGTGCGCCCAGTATTTACGTATAAAAAATTTAAGCTGAGCTTTTTAGCCGCGCATTTTGCATTATTTGGGGTCGCTGCCTTACCTGTTATTGCGCAGGCAAATAATAAAGTAGAGCTGCCTATTAGTGTGGTGACAGGTGTTGCTCAGCAGTCACCTATTATGGTGGTGACTGATCCGAAACAGCCTCGACAGCCTGTTCCCGCGAGTGATGCAGCGGATTATTTGAAAACTATTCCAGGTTTTGTGGCGAGCCGCAGTGGTGGTGTCAATAGCGATCCAGTATTTAGAGGGATGTTTGGTTCACGCATTAAAATGCTAACCAATGGCGGGGAAATGCTAGGCGCTTGTCCGGGCCGTATGGATGCGCCAAGTTCTTATATTAGTCCAGATAACTACGATAAGTTGACGGTGATTAAGGGGCCACAAAGCGTTAAATATGGACCTATGGGCTCTGCCGCTACAGTATTGTTTGACCGTGGTCCTGAAAGCTTTGAAGAGGCTGATTATCGTCTTGATGCAAGCATGCTCTATGGTACCCGTAATCGATTTGATAGCAACATTGACGGTGCTGTTGGTGGTAAAGAGGGGTATTTGCGTTTTACTGGAAATCGCTCTAAATCAGATGATTATTACGATGGAGATGGCAACCGTGTGCCTTCGCGATTCAATAAATGGAATGCGGATATGGCCATTGGTTGGACGCCAACAGATGACACTTTGTTAGAACTGACCTATGGCCAAGGTGATGGTGAGTCCCGTTATGCAGGGCGTGGTATGGATGGCACGCAGTTTGCTCGTGAAACGGCTGGACTACGCTTTAAGCAAGATAATATCAGTGATGTATGGAAGTCGTTTGAGGCGCAAATCTATTACAACTACGCTGACCACTTGATGGATAACTTCCGTTTGCGTCCATTCAATTCTGCTAAACCTATGTCAAGCAATGTTGACCGTAGAACTACAGGTATGCGTGTTAACAGCACCTTTGCTTGGGATGCGTTTGAGTTAGTCGTGGGTATTGATGGACAAACTAGCATCCACCGGAAACGTATGAGTTTTGGCTTTAATCATAATTACCGTCATATGAAGTGGAACAAAGACGCAGAAATGAGCCAGTACGGCTTGTTTGGCGAACTGACTTGGCGCGTGGCTGAAACGGATCGAGTTGTCACTGGCGTACGTGCTGACCGTCATAAAGCAAAAAGCACTTTGGCATCTAATGTCCATTATGGCGATCAACGTACAAAAACCTTACCAAGTGGTTTTGCCCGCTATGAGCATGACTTAAGTGCCATTAAAGCCACTACCTATATTGGATTAGGGCATGCTGAGCGCTTCCCTGATTATTGGGAGTTATTCAGTGGCGGGCCTAATGCGTTTAATCACATTAAGCCTGAAAAAACTACCCAGTTAGATTTTGGTATTCAATATAAAGAAGGGCCAATAGAGGCTTGGGCTTCGGGCTATGTAGGGCATGTCCAAGATTTTATTATCTTTAACTACAACCAAACAGGTAATCGTACCCAAGACAGTAATGTTAATGCGCGTATTTTTGGTGGAGAGTTAGGTGCTAGTTATCAATTTACTGCTGGGCTAAAAGGTGATGTCAGCCTTGCTTACGCCTATGGTAAAAATACCAGTGATGGCAAAGCTTTACCGCAAATTCCTCCATTAGAGGCGCGTTTTGCCTTGAATTACCAACAAGATAATTGGAGTACAGGCGCATTATGGCGGGTCGTAAATAAACAAACGCGTATTGATGAAGGGCATGGCACATTAATTGGTCGTGACTTTAACCGTACTTCTGGCTTTGGTGTCTTTGCAGTGAATGTGGCTTATCGTGTGAATGATAATTGGAAGCTAAGCACAGGCATTGATAATCTGTTTAACAAAACCTACACCGAGCATTTAAACCTAATGGGTAACCAAACTTTGTATGGTTACGCGACGGGTGCTGTTAAAGAAACAGGGCGTACATGGTGGATGCGTGTAGATATGAGTTTTTAGAGCGTATAGCTAATTAGCAAAGCCCACACTTATAAACTCTAAGTGTGGGCTTTTTTTATTAGTGATTAGATGGAGTATTTTTTGGGGCTAGTTGCTGCATATCGTATCCCGTTGGGTTTTGGAAAATACGCAAACCAAACTGTGGAGCAATCGCATAAAGATGATCGAAAATATCCGACTGAATACTTTCATAAGCGCCCCAAGCAGTGGTATTGGTGAAACAGTAAATTTCTAAGGGTAGTCCATCTGCTGTTGGGTTTAGCTGGCGCACCAAGAGCGTCATTTTTTGATGAATGTGTGGATGGTTTTTTAAATACCATTCAATATAAGCACGGAAGGTGCCTATATTGGTTAAATGACGCAGGTTAGCAGGATGGCATTCACCATCATGGCGCTGCAATAATTTGCTATTCCAAGCTTCTATCTCATCTTTTTTCGATTCAAAATAGGTTTCTAGCAATACGAACTGAGATAGACGCTGTTTTTCATCTTCGGTTAAAAAGTGAATGCTTTGCTGATCAATATACAGGGAGCGCTTGATGCGGCGACCACCGCTTTCGCTCATGCCGCGCCAGTTTTTATAAGATTCAGTAATGAAATTTTTGGTTGGAACTACAGTAATTGTTTTATCAAAGTTCTGAATTTGGACTGTGTGAAGTGCGATATCAATCACATCGCCATCAGCATTTTTCTGTGGCATTTCAATCCAATCGCCAACGCGTATCATGCCGCTGTTAGAAATTTGCACGCTAGCCACCAACGACAGGATGGTGTCTTGGAAAATCAGCATCATAACAGCGGCCATAGCGCCAATACCTGATAGTAAAATCACAGGTGATTTATCAATCAAGGCGGAGATCATCAAGATGGCAGCAATTAAATAAATAACTAGTTTAAGTACTTGAATGTAGCCTTTAATCGGCTTTAAGTGAGCATCTTTACGTTGATTATAGTTGTGGTTAACTATATTCAGTGCAGCGCCTAATGCCAATGCAAGGGTAAGAATAATAAAAGCGTTACATACATTTTGAATGATCTGTGTAATGACCTCTGGCAAGCCAGTAACCACCAAGCTGCCGTGATAAATAATGAGCGCAGGCACTACATTCGAAAGGCGTTTAACTAACCCAAAATCAGTGACATTTTGTTGCTGTAGGCGCTGGCTTAATGCTTTGTAAAAACCACGTACCAAAATGCGTTTAACAATAAAGTTGGCAATCATAGCCAGTAAAATAAAGCCAAAGCAAAAGAGTACGGTTTTTAATTGAGGGTAAGCTTCAAGCCAATTTAATGGTTGCTGGATAACCTCTTGCATAAAATCTCCAAAGTGATTGATCGAGTTGTGTTTTCTGTTGGGCAGGGTAACACATTCAGTTTTTAACTTTGGCGTTCTGGTTAAAGGAAATGTTCCTAATTATTATTAACGTTGAAATTTCCCAATAAAAATAGCAGGGTCAACACGCACTGCATTTAGGCTTACATTCCAGTGCAGATGCGGTCCAGTAGCGCGGCCGGTAGCACCTACTTTACCAAGTACGCCTTGGCGTGGAATTTCATCTCCTACCTTGACATTAATTTGTGATAAATGACAAAACATGCTGATTAGCCCTTGCCCATGATCAACAAAGACAGTATTGCCATTAAAAAATAAGTTGCCTGTCAAGATCACTTTCCCAGCCGCTGGTGCTTTAACAGCTGTTCCATGAGGTGCCGCTAAATCTAAACCTGAGTGTGGAGCGCGTTCCTCGCCATTAAAAAAACGGCGTAAACCAAAAGGGCTGGAGAGTCTAGCATTGACAGGCATGTCAAAGTAAAGATTGCTAGGCTGGCGCGGGCTAAAGGTATCATAGGCTTTCATTTGCTGGGCAAATTCACGCTCAATACGTGCCTGATTGCTATTGTCTGGGTTAACGTACTGCTTATTCTTTAAGGTAATACGTTGTTCAGTGTAGTTTTTATGTTCAACCTGAAAGCTCACTTTTTTCCCATCCACTTCAAGGCTATGTTGCCCTGCTTTGGCTGTCAGTGGTATGCCTACAATAGCAATCCAGCGTTTGTTGTCTTCGTTGATGACCAGTACAGGCTTATTGTTAAAACGCACTTTGGGTGCATGTGCTGTGATCAATGGTACAACAGCAACACCACCTTGCACTGGATGATGCAGTAAGCGGCTGATAAAACCTTCTGCATGTGCGCTGAGGCTAACAAATACTAAGAGTAGGCTGGCTAAAATACGCATTTGGAATCCTTCTTACTCGTTAAATAGTTGTGCTTGAGAGGGAGACTCGTCAGTTGTGCACACTTCAACTGCGATGCTGCCTTTGGCAAGGTGGGCAGTGAGCCGCTGCCCAACCGTGACAGTGTGTGCATCTTGTACACTCTTACCTTGTGCATCTAGCAAAATACTATAGCCACGGCTAAGTGTATTCAGTGGGCTAAAGGCTTGTAAGGTTTGTACTTTGGCGGCGAGCATTTGTTGCTTATGCGCGATAACTCGTGATAGCGCACTGTTTAAACGTTGATCAAGTTGTTGCACATTAGCGTGATAAGCCGGTAGTAGGCGCTTAGGATGGTAGGCTTGTAATTGGCTATTTAGATGCGCCAAGCTGTGCTTGTTGTGCTGTAAGTGCTGTTGCATACTGCGCTTTAGGCGTAATTCTAGATCATCCAAACGCTGTGCTTGTTGATCAAGCCGTTCTTTGGGGTGGCGCAAACGTGAGCGTAAATAATCTAGCCTTTGTTGCTGGTTGAATAACCAACGGCGTGTGCAACGCTCTAAACGGCTTTGTAGCATTTCTAATTGCCGCGCTAGATGGCTCATATCAGGAGCTAATAGCTCAGCTGCTGCAGAAGGTGTTGGGGCACGAACATCGGCTACAAAGTCGCTTATAGAAACGTCGGTTTCATGGCCAATAGCACTAACAATTGGTGTTTTGCAGGCAAATATCGCACGAGCAATAGCTTCTTCGTTAAAGCACCATAAGTCCTCTAAAGAACCGCCACCACGAGCCAGAATCAAGGCGTCAAACCCCGCATTATCGGCCAGCTCTAGTGCTTTAACCAGTTGAGGCGTTGCTTCTTTACCTTGCACTGGGCTGGCAATTAAAACCAACTCCACCTGTGGTGCGCGTCGAGCAAACACACTAATCATATCGCGAATAACCGCGCCTGAGGGGGAGGTGATAATACCAATGCGCTGAGGATGGCTAGGTAGAACTTTTTTATGGTTTTGAGCGAATAAACCTTCGGCATCAAGTTTTGTTTTTAGTGCTTCAAAAGCTAAGCGTAAGGCACCATCACCAGCAGCTTCTAAGCGTTCTAAAATCATTTGATAGTCGCCACGTCCTTCATAAATAGAGACGCGACCACAAACACGAACAGCTAAACCGTCGCGTAATATATTGCGTACTTTAGCTGCATTGTTTTTAAACAGCGCACAACGAATCTGTGCTTGGCTATCCTTTAATGTGAAGTAGATGTGCCCAGAAGAAGGCCGAGCGAGGTTCGATAGCTCGCCTTCAACCCACACTTGAGTAAATACGTCTTCTAATAAGTGCCTTGCGCGCTGGTTGAGTTGGCTTACACTAAGGATGTCTCGGTCAAGGCCAAGGCGGGTAAAAGGGTCAGTAAGCATAGGTTAACTTGAAAATCTGGCGGTAAATAAGAAAGGATAATAATACATCTGTTGAATTTATGCCTTTGTAGTTGAGAAGAATGCCTACTAGCGCTATAATAACGTGCTTCCATTTTCCCAGTGTGGGAGCACCATCATGCTGCGTATTAGTCAAGAAGCCCTGACTTTTGATGACGTCCTATTAACTCCAGGTTATTCTGAAGTTTTACCTAAAGATGTGAGTTTAAAAACTCGTCTTACCCGTGATATCGAACTCAATATCCCTTTGCTTTCTGCTGCGATGGACACTGTAACAGAGTCCCGCCTAGCTATTGCTATGGCTCAAGAGGGTGGTATAGGTATCATCCACAAGAATATGACCATTGAGCAACAAGCGGCTGAAGTACGTAAAGTAAAACGCCACGAAACTGCAATTGTTCATGATCCTGCAACAGTTTGCCCTGATATGAAAATCAGTGAGCTGTTAGCACGCGCTAAAGAGCTAGGTTTTTCGGGCTTCCCAGTAATTACAGGCGATAACCAGCTAGTAGGTATCGTTACTGGTCGTGACTTGCGCTTTATGCCAAATGCTGGTGATAGCGTCGCTGCTATCATGACGCCAAAAGAGCGCTTAATTACAGTGCTTGAAGGCACTTGCCTTGAGCAAATTAAAGAAAAACTGTACGAACATCGCATTGAAAAAATGCTGGTGGTAAACGAGCAGTTCCAATTGCGCGGAATGGTAACTTTCCGTGATATTGAGAAAGCAAAAAGCTATCCGCTAGCTGCCAAAGACAGCCAAGGCCGTCTGCGTGTTGGTGCAGCCGTAGGTACTGGTGCTGGTACTGAAGAGCGCGTAGCTGCCTTAGCCGCTGTAGGGGTTGATGTGGTTGTAGTAGACACCGCACATGGCCACTCAAAAGGCGTTATTGACCGTGTACGTTGGGTAAAACAAAATTTCCCACAAGTGCAGGTTATTGGCGGTAATATTGCCACCGCAGAAGCCGCTTTAGCGCTAGTTGAAGCTGGTGCTGATGCGGTTAAGGTTGGTATTGGTCCTGGCTCTATCTGTACTACCCGTATTGTAGCGGGCGTAGGTGTACCGCAGATTTCTGCTATTGCTAATGTAGCCACTGCATTAAAAGCAGCCGGCGTACCTATGATTGCAGATGGCGGTATTCGTTTCTCTGGCGACTTGGCTAAAGCTATTGCCGCTGGTGCTAATGCTGTAATGATGGGATCAATGTTTGCTGGTACTGAAGAAGCACCAGGTGAAATTGAACTCTTCCAAGGGCGTTCATATAAGTCTTACCGTGGTATGGGTTCATTAGGTGCAATGGCTCAATCACAAGGCTCATCAGACCGTTATTTCCAAGATGCGAATGCTGGCGCTGAAAAATTAGTACCAGAAGGCATTGAAGGTCGCGTACCTTATAAAGGCGCAATGGGTGCTATTGTCCACCAATTAATGGGTGGACTACGCGCAGCCATGGGTTACACAGGCAGTGCAACCATTGAAGATATGCGTACTAAGCCAGAATTTGTACGCATTACGGGTGCAGGTATGGCAGAATCTCACGTACATGACGTACAGATCACCAAAGAAGCACCAAACTACCGTGTGGGCTAAGTTCCACAGGTAATTGCTTATAGATAAACCGCCGCCGAGGCGGTTTGTCTTTTCTTGTTTAAAAACTTATTACTGAGAACATCCTCATGGCTGCTCAAGATATTCATGCTCACCGAGTTCTTGTATTGGACTTCGGCTCACAATACACCCAATTGATCGCACGCCGCATTCGTAGCATTGGTGTGTATTGCGAAATTCATCCATACGATGTTGATGAATCTGTTATTCGCCAATTTAACCCTCGTGGCATTATTTTATCTGGCGGTCCTGAATCTGTGCACGAAGCGGGCAGCCCTCGCGCACCGCAATACGTATTTGATAGCGGCCTACCATTACTTGGCATTTGCTATGGCATGCAAACCATGGCAGAGCAACTTGGCGGCGCTGTACAAGGTAGCGAGGTGCGCGAATTTGGCGCTGCTCGTGTTGATGTTGTTGCCGCTAGCCGTTTGCTAGATGGCTTGCGTGACGCCGCTACTAATGAATCGGCTGAAGGCTTAGATGTCTGGATGAGTCATGGCGATAAAGTGACACGTATGCCAGCAGGTTTTGAGCTTATCGCGAGCACACCAAGCTGTCCTATTGCAGGTATGCAGCTTGCTGCTAAAAACTACTTTGGCGTACAGTTCCATCCAGAAGTAACGCATAGCAAACAAGGTGAAGCATTACTGAAACGCTTTGTGGTTGATATTTGTGGTTGTGAAGCGCTTTGGACACCTGCCAATATCATTGAAGATGCTGTTACCTCTATTCGTGAGCGTGTGGGGCAGCGCAAAGTACTCTTAGCGCTATCTGGCGGAGTAGACTCTTCTGTTGTGGCTGCTTTATTGCATCGAGCAATCGGCAAGCAGTTAACCTGCGTATTTGTTGATCATGGACTAATGCGTCTTAATGAAGGCGACCAAGTAATGCAAATGTTTGCAGAAAACATGGGCGTTAATGTGATTCGTGTAAATGCCGAAGATCGCTACATGAAACTGCTTGCAGGTGTTAGCGATCCTGAGCAAAAACGCAAAATTATTGGCCGTACTTTCATTGAAATTTTTGATGAAGAACAAGATAAGCTAGAAGGTATCGACTTTCTTGCACAAGGCACCATCTATCCTGACGTTATCGAATCAGCAGCCATCAAAAATGGCAAAGCCCATGTGATTAAATCGCATCATAATGTAGGCGGCTTGCCTGAGGATATGAAGTTCGAGCTCATCGAACCACTGCGCGAACTCTTTAAAGATGAAGTACGTAAACTAGGTGTTGAACTAGGTCTGCCGCATCATATGGTGTACCGTCACCCATTCCCAGGTCCAGGTTTAGGCGTACGTATTCTGGGTGAAGTGAAAAAAGAATATGCCGACTTGCTACGCCAAGCAGACCACATCTTTATTGAAGAGCTGCGCAAAGCAGGTTGGTACGATAAAACGAGCCAAGCCTTCGCTGTATTCTTACCCGTACGCTCTGTAGGCGTAGTAGGCGACGCCCGACGCTATGCTTGGGTGGTATCACTACGTGCAGTAGAAACCATCGACTTCATGACCGCCCGCTGGGCACACCTACCTTACGAACTGCTAGAAAAGGTATCAGGTCGTATCATCAATGAAATCGAAGGCATCTCCCGTGTTGTCTATGACGTATCAAGCAAACCGCCAGCGACTATTGAGTGGGAATGATCCCGCGTCTGGCACAGCCAGGCACCTGAAGGCATGAAAAGCCGATAAGCCCGCGTAATTGCGGGCTTTTTTGTATTTTCGTCTGGCATGATCTGGCAACAGGAGGAAGCACCAAGCACCGTTTGAGCATGGCATTAAAGCTGGTACTATCGACTGATGATGCCATGATTGATTCTGATACCATGCTGCTTTCTCTTATGTGTTCATGGTATTTGGTTTTACTAACTTGTTGTTTTTTATAGAAAAAACACTCTAAATTTGACGTTTTTTCAGCATGGTATCGAAAACGAAGAAGGACAAGGTACATGCTGACCGATACCAAGCTGCGCAATCTCAAGCCCAGGGACAAGCTCTACAAGGTGAATGACCGGGATGGCCTGTATGTTGCCGTCACGGTTGCTGGTGCTGTCTCGTTCCGCTACAACTACTCGCTCAACGGACGGCAGGAGACCATCACCTTTGGCCGCTACGGCGTTGGTGGCATCACCCTGGCAGAAGCGCGAGAGCAGTTAGGTGACGCCAAGAGGATGGTTGCGGCGGGCAAGTCACCGGCCAAGGAGAAGGCCCGCGACAAGGCGCGGGTCAAGGATGCAGAGACGTTCGGTGCCTGGGCCGAGAAATGGCTGCGCGGCTACCAGATGGCCGACTCCACCCGCGATATGCGCCGTTCAGTCTATGAACGCGAGCTGAAGCCGAAATTCAGCAATCAGAAGCTGGTGGAGATCACCCATGAGGACTTGAGGGCGCTGACCGATGCCATCGTCGAGCGAGGGGCACCGGCCACCGCCGTTCATGTGCGTGAAATCGTTATGCAAGTGTTTCGCTGGGCAACCGAGCGTGGGCAGAAGGTCGAAAACCCGGCGGAGCTGGTGCGCCCAACCAGCATCGCCCGATTCGAGCCACGCGACCGAGCGTTGACGCCAGAAGAAATCGGGCTGATGTATCAGTACATGGAGCGGGTGGGTACAAGCCCAACAAATCGTGCGGCGGCCAAGCTGCTTTTGCTGACCATGGTGCGCAAAAGCGAACTGACCAATGCGACCTGGAGCGAGATCAATTTCAGCGAAGCGCTGTGGACGATTCCCAAGGAGCGGATGAAGCGCCGTAACCCGCACCTGGTATTCCTGTCCCAGCAGGCTCTGGATATTTTCATTGCCCTGAAAACCTTTGCCGGTGGTTCCGACTTTGTTTTGCCATCACGGTACGACTCGGATGCGCCGATGAGCGCTGCCACACTCAACCAGGTGCTGACCCTGACTTACAAAGCGGCGCAGAAAGATGGGAAGTCACTTGCCAAGTTCGGGCCGCATGACTTGCGGCGCACAGCCAGCACGCTGTTGCATGAGGCCGGCTACAACACCGACTGGATTGAGAAGTGCCTGGCGCACGAGCAGAAGGGCGTAAGGGCGGTCTACAACAAGGCGGAATATCGTGAGCAACGGGCAGCTATGTTGCAGGATTGGGCGGATATGGTTGACGAGTGGACTTCGGGAGGCAATAAGGGTTGATGTTTTTGCTATCTTTGATAGCATTGAACTTGATGCCGTAACTTTATAAATAAGGCCGCCATTGGCATCGGGCTGGTCAATTACCGATTAGCTGCTTCGTGCAGCTACTCGATGAATAGCAACTATTCATTCGAGAGGTATTGACCCATGCAAATTATCAAGACGCTCATCAACAGGAAGAAGCTCCTGGAGATGATCCCGCTTTCGACACGAACAATTTATAACCTGGAGCAGCGGGGGGACTTTCCACGCCGTATCGCGCTAACCAGTAGGAATGTCGCCTGGGATTTGTCAGAGGTCGAAGAGTGGATTGAGGCACGGAAATCATCGGGTGATCAAGCTGCGCGACCTGGCCCTATAGAGGGCTAGTTATATGGC
The DNA here is from genome assembly GCF_047470865.1 of Pseudomonas sp. F1_0610. Classification (NCBI taxonomy): domain Bacteria; kingdom Pseudomonadati; phylum Pseudomonadota; class Gammaproteobacteria; order Pseudomonadales; family Pseudomonadaceae; genus Pseudomonas; species Pseudomonas sp. F1_0610. Next base: position 80,347 of record NZ_JAZDRH010000010.1, on the reverse strand, counting down.
TCTTGATCTTATGGCGGCTTGCCGCCACCCATTGATTATGTTCTGCCTAATATGGTTGCAGGCACTGTTGGTGCTCTTGTATCGCCTGGTGGGGCTGGTAAATCCATGTTGGCCCTTCAATTGGCTGCACAGATTGCCGGCGGGCCTGATTTACTTGAAATAGGTGAGTTTCCCACCGGGCAAGTGGTCTATCTGCCTGCTGAAGATCCACCGTCCGCTATTCACCATCGTCTGCACGCCCTTGGGGCACACCTCAGCGCCGCAGAACGGCAAGCCGTGGCTGATGGTTTGCTCATTGAACCCTTGATCGGTAAATGCCCCAACATCATGGCTGCTAGCTGGTTAGATGCTCTCAAGCGAGCCGCTGAAGGTCGTCGCTTGATGATCTTGGACACTCTGCGACGCTTCCACATCGAGGAGGAGAACGCTAGTGGGCCGATGGCGCAGGTTATTGGGCGCATGGAGGCCATTGCCGCTGATACAGGCTGCTCCGTTGTGTTTCTGCACCACGCGAGCAAAAGCGCAGCCATGATGGGGTCGGGCGATCAACAGCAGGCCAGTCGTGGATCGTCCGTATTGGTCGATAACATTCGTTGGCAATCGTACCTATCCGCCATGACGCAAGGCGAGGCCGAGATACTGGGGGTCGATGATTGTCAGCGCGGGTATTTTGTCCGCTTTGGCGTCAGCAAGGCCAACTATGGCGCACCTTTTCAAGAACTCTGGTTTAGACGGCACGACGGCGGCGTGTTGAAGCCTGCTGTACTGGAGCGGCAGTGCAAGGTGAAAAGGAGGCAGCGTGAAGAGGCCTAAGCATGACCTGACCCACGTCCGACATGATCCCGCGCACTGTTTGGCACCTGGCCTGTTCCGCAGCCTCAAGCGTGGCGATCGCAAACGCTGCAAGCTGGACGTGACCTACACCTTTGGTGAGGACGAATCCATGCGTTTCGTGGGATTCGAACCTCTTGGGGCCGATGATATGCGTCTTTTGCAAGGCATCGTGGCGCTTGGCGGCCCGAACGGCATCTTGCTAACCCCGGAACCGACCAGTGAGACGGGGCGACAGCTACGGCTATTCCTTGAGCCTCGTTTTGAGGCCATTGAGCAAGACGGCTTGGTGGTGCGTGAGAGCCTGACCAAACTGCTCTCAGAAACGGGCATGACGGATAGCGGCGACAACATCAAGGCGCTGAAATCCAGCCTGCTACGCATGTCGAACGTCACCATCCTTGTGACGAAGGGACGGCGGCAAGCCGCGTTCCATCTGATGAGTCACGCTTTTGACGAGGCGGACGGCAGACTATGGGTTGCCCTGAATCCGCGCATTGCCGAAGCGATCCTGGGGCATCGTCCATATGCCCGTATCGACATGGCAGAAGTGCGGGTGCTACAGACTGACCCAGCACGGCTGATGCATCAACGGCTATGCGGCTGGATTGACCCCAGCAAGTCCGGGCGCGTAGAACTGGACACGCTTTGCGGCTATGTCTGGCCGGGTGAGGTCACCAACCCCAACACACTTAAAACACGCCGTCAGACTGCTCGCAAGGCTCTGGCAGAACTTGCCGCCGTGGGTTGGGTAGTAAACGAGTACGCCAAGGGAAAATGGGAAATCAAGAGGCCTGGCCACACGGCAACAACATCTGTTCACCGTCGTAACACCACCCGCCTACCGTCGTAACGTCACCCTTTCACCGTCGTAACGCCACCCGTCCTGATTTGAAAAACCCAGACGAGGAGCGGCTTTGCGGGCAGTTTGAGAAATCCATCCAAGATTATCTAAAGATAATCCATCATGCGCGGTGCAGCTCGCGCCTTGAGGGCGCGTTCTGACCTTGCCAATAAAGCCCCGGCGGGCTTTATCAATCGGCCATAGGCCGATGGTTTAACGCCAGGAAGAGAAGGCGGCTCCAGTGGCCGCTGAAACGCCTTGTGAGAGGGGCAAGCAACCGGTGGGGCTGACCCATGCTCTGAAGCAGGACCCGCGTCTAACGGCGTTGGAGGGCCTCTGTGTTCGCTTATGGGCTATCTGTACTGAAACCTTGGCTCAAAACTTGAAACGGCTAAGCAGTGCCCATCCGTTCGGTAAGAATAATAAGAAGATTATTATTCTTATTATTACCAAGCTGGAATGAGGCATGCGTGCTGAATGCTCATCGCCAGTAGCCTGCGTGAAGGTGTCAACATCCGGAAAGGTTGCCCCTCAAGTATCAATACGTCGCCTTAGTGGTATGACGGGAGGGAAGGAAAATTTCTTGTGTTCATTGACACTTGAGGGGCGGGCTATGCCTTCCTTCTTGGCGTCCAACTCGCCCCATTGGGGCGAATGGTGTTCTTCGATTTCTAGCTATTCTGGATTTCGATTCAAGGCCGATTTAACAGCGATTATTAAGCGACCACGCCGATTACATGCCGATTCTTTAGCGATTATGAGCATGTTGCTAAGAATCGGCATTGGTTTGACGATAAAACGCCTTGTGTTCGATATCCGCTAGATTTGCAATAGTGGTTGGGATGCGGGCAGGATGGGTGAAGTTAGCTAACCGGCAAGCCGGTTATCTATCTTCACTGTCCCTTATTCGCGCCGGGGGCACTCAACGGGAATCCTGCTCTGCGAGGCAGCCGGCTACCGCTGGCAAAGAAGCAACAACCGAGGTTGGACTATGGAGAAAGACGAAAAGCAAACAGGCCGGAAGCGCCACCACCATTTACGGGTGCCGGTGTTCCCGGATGAGAAAGAAGAGATAGAACGCCAGGCTCGACAAGCGGGCTTGAGCGTTGCGCGCTACTTGCGAGAAGTCGGCCAGGGATATGAAATCAAGGGCATAACCGATTACGAGCGGGTTCGGGAGCTGGCCCGGATCAATGGTGATCTTGGTCGACTTGGCGGCCTGCTGAAACTCTGGCTGACCGATGACGTACGGACGGCCAAGTTTACCGAGGCCACCATCTTGGCGCTGCTGGGCCGGATCGAGGCCACCCAGGACGAAATGGGACGCGTCATGAAAAGTGTGGTGAGGCCAGACAGAAAATAATCAATACTTGATATTTTTGATTGCTTTGATAGCATTGGCTTCGGGTACACCAAAAGGGAAATGGTATGGCCAACGTGCTAATCAGAAACTTGCCCGCCGAGGTGCACCGTGCGTTGAAAGTTCGAGCAGCGCTAAATGAGAGGAGCACCGACGCGGAAATACGCGAAATACTGACAGCGGCAGTACAACCGCTGGAGCTGGATGAGGTTGGACGGGAAGTTGGGTTGAGTAAACCGGAGCCAGCGGAGAAAACTCGAACTTGATGCCGTGATTTTATAAAAAGGCCGCCCACCGGCATCGGGCAGGTCAATTACCGAATAGCGCGTAGTGCAGCTACTCGATGGATAGCAACTATTCATTTGAGAGGTATTGACCATGCGAAAAAATAGAATTTTAGCGGCTAAAAAAACTGCCCTAGCCGTTGCGCTTGCAACCGGCATTCTCTCCACCACTGTCACTTCTGTTCAGGCTGGTATCCCCGTCATCGACGGCGGTAATCTGACCCAGAACATCATGACTGCCATCGAGTCGGTAGCGCAGACGCTCAAGCAAATCGAGCAGTACCAGACCCAGTTGCAGCAGTACGAAAATCAGCTCCAGAACACGATGGCCCCAGCCGCGTATATCTGGGATCAGGCGCAGACTACGATCAACCGGCTGATTGCCGCGCAAAACACGTTGGCCTATTACGAGAACCAGCTAGGCAGCCTGGATCGTTACCTGGCCAAGTTTCAGGACGTGGCCTATTACCGCAGCTCGCCATGCTTCAACGGCAGCGGCGGATGCACGGATGCAGAGCGGGCTGCAATGTCTGAAAACCGTCGCCTGGGGTCAGAGTCGCAAAAGAAGGCCAACGATGCCCTGTTCCAGACCGTGGCCGACCAGCAAAAGGCTTTGAAGGATGACGCCCGTACCCTGGAGCGGCTGCAAGGCGCGGCCCAGGGTGCAACTGGCCAGCTACAGGCCATCGGCTATGCCAACCAGCTTGCCAGCCAGCAGGCCAATCAGCTCTTGCAGATTCGCACCATGTTGACCGCCCAACACAACGCAGAGGCAGCCCGGATTGCGGCAGAACTCGATGCCGAGGCGCGAGGTGATGCCAGGGCCGAGCAAATGCGTACCTGGACGTTTCGCCCGAGTCCGGCAGACAACTACTAGGGAGGCGGTGAGATGAATAAAATCTTTTTTACTGCGGCTGCTGCGGTGCTGTTATTGGCTGGATGCGAACAGGAGAGGATGCCCGAACCAAACGCGGCGACGTGTGCACCTGATGCATTCCAGGCAGCACTGAATGAAATGCGCAGCGAGGCGAACCGCGCGGCTTTCACCGAGGAATGCAGAGCATTCCAGAAGGCCAAGCAGATGCGCCAATGGGAGTTCAAGCCCAGCCCTAAAGACAATTATTGAGGTGGCCAGCATGGTTAAGAAAATTGTTTTTGGTGGCCTGATGGTGGCAGTTACTGCGGTGTTAGCTGAACCGGCAATGGCGCAGGAACTTAGCAGTAGCGGTGTCATGAATGACGTCCTGGAGCGTTTTCACAATACGGCATCAACCTGGGGGCCTGCCATTGAAGCTGCCGCATCCCGGCTGTTCTGGGCGCTGGTTGTGATTTCGATGGTCTGGACGTTCGGCATGATGGCCTTGCGCAAGGCCGACATTGGCGAGTTCTTCGCGGAGTTCGTCCGGTTCACGATCTTCACCGGCTTTTTCTGGTGGCTGCTGACGAATGCCACTACCGGCATGAATATCGCTGGAACGATGGTTGAGTCCTTGCAAATGCTGGGAGCGCAGGCAGGAGGTTTGTCTGATAGCAAGCTGGGGCCATCAAGCATCCTCGACTTGGGTTTTGAGCTGTATCACAAAACAGTACAGGCCACGTCGGAACTGGGGTGGCGACAGTTCGCAACGGCCTTGGTCATGGAGTTGTTGGCCATTGCTGTGTTGATCGTCATGGCATTGATCGCGATTAACCTACTGCTGGTCATGGCATCGGCTTGGATTCTGATGTATGCCGGCATTTTCTTTCTCGGATTTGGTGGGTCGCGTTGGACTTCCGACATGGCGATCAACTACTACAAGACCGTGTTGGGCGTGGCCGCGCAGCTCATGGCGATGGTGCTGCTGGTCGCAATTGGCAAGCAGTTCATCAATCACTATTACGCGCAAATCAGCGAGGGTGTGACCTCTCAAGAGCTGGCCGTTATGTTGGTGATTGCTTTGATATTGCTGTTCCTGGTCAACAAGGTTCCTTCGATGATTTCCGGGATTGTGACGGGCGCGAGCCTGGGCGCTATCGGTGGAGCGGGTAGCTTCGGTGCAGGCGCAGCTATAGGGGCTGCAATGACAGCGGCAAGCATGGCCACCGGCGGCGCGGCAATGGCTGGTAAGGCCGTGATGGGAGCTGCTACCGGGGCTGTGGGCGGCGCATCGGCCATCCAGGCGGCATTCCAGAAAGCATCAGCCAGCATGGGCGCCGGTGGCGATATGCCCAGCATGGGGTCGATAGTCAACAGTGGCGGCAGCGGCGGTGGTGAGGCTGGTACGGCTGGCAGTTCACCGTTTGCCCAGGCAGCAGGCTTTAGCGACAGCGGTAGCAGCTCAAGTGGTGGCGGTTTTGCCAGGGCGGCGAAGCTGGCCGCTGGTACTGCATCCGAGCTGGCCAAGGGTGTCGGTTCTCAAATGCAGCAAGGGTTCCAGGAGCGGGTAGCAGAGACAACCGGCGGAAAACTGGCGGCTGGAATCAGGGCCAGCATGGAGCCAGGAGAAAACACGGCGCAGAGTACCGAAGGGCAGAATTTTGAGGGTAACAGCCTTGGCGGTGATGCTGGCAGTTCCGGCAAACCAAGTGGCGGCGGCTGGATAAATCAAACCGGCGGATTCAACGCGCTGTCAGAGTCTGACCAGGCGCAGGCAATGGCGTCTCATGCCGAATGGCAGGGCAAGAGTGAGGGCAATACGTTCGGAGTCGAGGACTACGTTTCGTATGCCCAGGAGCGGCAGCAGGAGCGGAATGTTGAGGTTGCTGGTTTCGTGAGTCCTAACGCTGACAACAACGAAGGAAGGAGCTAGACCAATGACAACACCTTACATGGCCGCATTGACGGCCCTGGATGAAACGCCAAGGGAAGAAGCTGGCCAAGCGTTTTTTTCGCCGCTGGGCGACCAATCGACCGAGGTTGATAGAGAGGCGGAAGCGGCGGCTTTTGTCGCACGGCCAGACCCTATGCGAGAGCTTGAAGCCAAGCCGGTACGCATCGAGGCCAAGGGAGGCAGTAATCAGCGGTCGGCATTCGCGGAAGCGGCGGGGCTGTACTTGTGAGGCGCACCGGGCTGGTTGTGGCCAGCCCGGCACTTTCAATCAACACCTATTGGAGAGGTGAATCATGACAACACAACATATTATCGAAGCCGGGCAAGTAGTGCATCAGGCCGCCCACATTCTTGCTTCTCTGGAGTACATAGACCAGGCCGCAGCGCAGAGCTTGGGGCCATTGGCCGAAGCCGTCGTTAACGCTTTCATGGTGGTGTACTACCAGGCCGAAACGGGCCGGGCGACCAAGGCAGATTTTCAGGAAGCTATGAGAACCCTACGTCAAGCATGTGGCTAATGGTGTTTTGAGTAAATGCGCAAATGAAGAAAGGCGGCCAATGGTCGCCTTTTTATTGCTCATCATTGGGCCATTCTCGGCCTACAGGTGGAGCATCGATCCATTCACGTTCTTCTGACAGCAATGGGTATACGCCAGCGACTTCAGCCTCGTCCAGCAACTCGCGCAGTGTATAGCGTGACTTGGATGGTTTTGCTGCTGTGTCGGTCAACGCGCTTTTCTCTTGCTGATTTGTATTTTCCATGCTTGTTCCTCTATTTATGCTCAAACCTTGCGATAGTGGCCTCTCGCGTGATAGCCAAATTAAGATGGTACTGGTTCTCTGGCTCGTCGAAACTTTCTACGAGTGTTAGCATAACTACAAATTTGAAAGAAAATGAATCATTTAGAGTCACTTTTATGACTTTTAAGAGAGGCAATTAAAGGGGAAGGGTATGGAATTCGATCCAGGACTATCATTTTCGGACAACCTTGCTCGTTTCCGGGCGGAAGCGGAGCGCATTGATGCTGATTGTGCTCATATTCTTTTCGAAAACTTGACGTTACTTATGCGCGATGGTGATGGGAATAATATTCGTCAGGCTGTTCAGGAGTTCAATCGGGCGGTTCTTGCCGCGCTTGACAACTTGCCAGAAGGGCCAGCTGTATGAGTAGATATTTTCTCGCCTCCGCCTCTATTGAGGGGTTTCGCGGCATCAACAATGATGGCGATCCGCTCATCTTGAAATTTAAACACGATGCTGTTAATTCCGTGCATGCGCCCAATGGACACGGAAAAAGCTCTATCTTTGAGGCGTTACACTTCGCTCTGCACGGCACGGTGCCGCGCCTAGAGGGAATGCAGGATGCCGAGCAGGGCGGAAGTTACATCGTCAACAAGTTCCATCCGGCGCAACAGGCGACGATTGCCCTTGTTTTCAGAAGTGATGACGGTACGCCTGATGTGTCGATCACCGTAACCCGAACGCCGGCGAGCGATAGGATCGTTACTTCGCCTTCAGGTCATGCTGATCCAGGCCGATTCCTTGCTGATCTTTGCGAAGATTTCGTGCTCGTCGATTATCCACGTTTCGCATCCCTTGTGGACTGCTCGGCGCTGGAGCGTGGACGTTCCTTCGCTTCATTGGTTGGCATGAGCCGCTACTCCCAACTTCGGCAAGCGCTCGATGGAGCCAAACACACTCGCAATATCAACAACGATCTCGGATTGTCCACACTTGAGGGTGAAGTTACTGCCAATAACCGCTTGTTGGTGAGCACTGAGCAGCGCATTCTCGCTGCGCATCAGGAAGTAACCGGCCAGGCTGGTGGTCAGATGGCGGATACCGCTGTGCTGAAAGCACAGGTGACGGCCGGGCTGGAGGGGATATCTCTTTTCACGCCACTACTTGCCAACACCTCAGTGATGGACCTCGACTTTGACGCCGCTGAAAAGATTGTTGACCAGGAGGAAGGCGGCGCAGCCCGAAAAAACCTTGATGGCCTTAATAATGCCGTCACAACTTTCGTTGGCTTGCAAGTCTCGGCGGCTGACCTTGCGGAGATCGACGCATTGGTGGCTGCGGCTAAGGTGCGCGACGACGCTATGCGCAAGGTCGGTGCCGCCAGCTTGCACGCCTTGCTCAAAGACGCCCTGACTGTCGTGAACAGTGCGGATTGGCACGACCCTAAGGTTTGCCCCGTCTGCGAGAAGGCCGGTGATGGGCCGCTTCGGGATCAACTGGAAGCTAAAATCGCCTTGTATGATGAGGCCGAACAACTTGACGCAGAGCTGAAGCGACAGGTGCAGAATGCGGGATGTATCGGCAAGCTCCGCCAACTCGAAGAGCAAGCACGCCTTGGCATTGACGACGTCGATCGTATCGCGCCGACCCTGATGCTGGCTGCACGCCAGTCATCAGTTTCAACGGCGGATCTGGAGCGCGCAAAGGTTGCGCTCGACGTGCTGGAGAAAAAAAGGGTGGATGTAATTGCGGAGGTCAATGCCGAGATTACGACACTGCAAGCCAGCTTACCTCCCTCGCTTGTTGCTGTCACTCGTACCCTCGGACAGGCTAAGCAATTCCGCGACGCTATGACGGAATATGAGGTAGCACTTCCAGCGCTGGATGCCAAACGGGCGAAGCTTGCCAAACTCAATCGCTGGAAAACCTTTATCACGAACATGGCCGGGCAATTCGCAACGGCCGAAAGCGTGCTGGCCAATACACGCATTACAGATATTCAGGCTAGTGGTCAGGATCTTTTTGGGAGTCTGATGCGCGGAGGTCCGGACGTGCGACCGATGTTAAATCGTGCTCAAAATACAGAGCAAGTGGATTTGAAACTCGCCGATTTCTTTGGACTTCCCGACCAAAGTGCACGTGCGCTCTTATCGGAAAGTTACCGCAATGCGGTCGCAGCTTCTATCTTCATGGCGGCTGCTACCCGACACCAAGGCGTGCCGCGATTCATGGTGCTTGACGATGTGACCTCAAGTTTTGATGCTGGGCATCAGTTCAGCTTGATGGATACGATTCGGACAAAGCTTCGCTATGGAGCACCAAACGGGCTACCTGGTGGCCTGCAATTCATCATCCTTAGTCATGATACGAGCCTTGAGAAGTATTTTGACAGGCTCAATGGCACGCAGGAGTGGAACCACCAGAAACTGCAAGGCATGCCGCCCCGAGGACGGCTGATGATTGCGGCGCAACAAGCGGATCGTCTGAAGGCACAGGCAGAACAATATCTGAATGCCGGACAGCTTGATATTGGAGAGCCGTTTGTCCGTCAGTACCTCGAGTACAAACTAGGGCAGATCATTACCCGTTTGGAGATTCCCGTGCCGCCAGATTATGCGACGCGGGGCGACAAGCGCACGCTTTCTACATATGTGGATGCGATCACGGCAGCAGTCTCGCTGTATGAAGCAGCTGGATGCTGCGTGCTCTCTGTTCAACAGATAACCGATCTTCGAAACCATCACATGCCGTCGATAATGGCAAATTATGTCAGTCATTATGAGACGGGCGTGGGAAATCCTTTTAACGCCTATGCCATGCTTGGCGTTCTGCAAAGTGTGGACGCGCTTGCCGATTGTTTTTGTTGGACTGATCCTGCTAACAATCAACGCAGATATTATCGTAGGCTTGATAGACAATGATTACGCAAAGATTGCATGAGCAAGTAACTGGCTTTATTCAGTCCAGGTCTCCCGAGGAGGTGAGATGAAGAACCAAAAGATTTCCGTGCCGGCCTTCTTGGATGATGGTCCGAGTGTTGACTTGCCTGTTTTTATTTCAACGACTAACGCTAGAGAGTTGTACGGATTACGAGAGGGGGAAACTGTATCCGACGCCATGGCTCGACACAAACAAGAGTGTGCAGAGCGTGCTTCTCAAGGTAAAAAATGAAACGTGGTATTTTTCATGGCTTTAGTATTTAATCGGTTTTTAACTAGTTGTTTTTAAAGTGAAAATTAACTTTATTTATAATTGAGTGGGAATGATCTCAGGTTAGCACCAGCTGCTAGTTGGCATTAAATGATATTTAAGCCCATGTTTTCATGGGCTTTTTTGTGTCTGATGCTTGAACTAAAAAACTACACTTTTAAACTCCCCCGAAAAGTTAGCCCAACTTTTTTGGAGTAGTTCATTTAGTGGGGGTTTTATGCTTAAGGCGTTAAGTAAGATGAGCGCGTTAGACCTAGGCGTAATGCATCTAGGTACATTGAGCGTTCGTAGCTAGTTAAATCAGCGTTGGCGACCTTGTTGCGATAATGCGTCATCAGTTGTTCAGGCACTAAATGCACATAACGAAGCATATCTTCGATGGTGTCATGCTCTTCGATACCTGAATGGAAAACAGAGCCGTCTTCCTTTTGGTACAGATTCACTGAATCGGTATCGCCAAAAAGGTTATGCATATCACCAAGAATTTCTTGATAGGCACCCACTAAGAAAATACCTAATAAATAGTCCTCGCCTTCACGCAGTTCGTGCACTGGTAAGCTGGTTTCTATGCTTTGTTCGTCAACATATTGGCGAATTTTACCGTCTGAGTCACAGGTTAAGTCTTGTAAAACAGCGCGGCGCATTGGTTCTTCTTCTAAGCGTTGTAGTGGCAGAATAGGTAAGATCTGACCAATAGCCCAAGTATCAGGCAAGCTTTGGAATACAGAGAAGTTACAGATATATTTATCGGCAAGCTTATCGTTTAATTCATCTAATACAACGCGGTGTGAGCGTTGGCGCGCTTTAAGTTGGTCAAGTAAGCGACGGCATAGGGCAAAGTAACATTGCTCAGCAAAGGCTTTTTCTTGCAGGCTAACTTTGCCAGCCGCATATTGTGATGACATCTCTTCCATGAAGTGTGTAGCGCGCCAGTAGCTTTCTGCGGCGGTATCAGGCTCGTCGTTTTTGAGTAGATCAATAATTTCTTCTAGGGCTTCTGGGTGCTCAGCTTCAGGATCGATTTCAGGCATGCGATCATCATGCTGTTCAACATCAGTAACCTGTACTACTAGCATGGCATGATGCGCTGTTATAGCGCGTCCACTTTCAGAGAAAATATGCGGGTGTGGTAGATCAGAACGATCACAGAAGTCTTTGATTGTAGCAACAATAGCGGCTGCGTAGTCTTCCATATCATAGTTGATAGAACTAGGATTGCGTGAGTGTGTACCATCATAGTCCACACCTAAACCGCCACCTACATCGATATGATCAACGGGCAAACCCAGTGCGCGTAACTCAGCATAATAACGAATGGCTTCACGTAAACCTTTACGGTAATCGGCAAGATTGGATATTTGCGAACCCATGTGGAAATGCAACAGACGAATACCGTCAGCAATACCTGCTTGGGTAAAACTGTCAACAACGCTTAATACTTGAGCAGCAGATAAACCAAATTTAGCACGTTCGCCACCTGTGTCTGCCCATTTGCTAGAGGCTAGGGAAGATAGGCGCACACGCACGCCAATTTGAGGTAGCACATTGAGCGTTTTGCTTTCTTCAATAATAAAGCGCACTTCTGAAACTTTTTCGACCACGATGAAAACATTATGGCCAAGACGCTGCCCCATTAAGGCAAGGCGGATGAACTCACGGTCTTTATAACCATTACAGGTGATGGTGCTACCTTTAGGTGCAAGAGCTAAAACAGCCAGTAGCTCTGCTTTAGAGCCTGCTTCTAAACCAATGGCAGCATCTTTAGTGGCTATTACACTTTCAATAACAGCTTCTTGTTGATTAACTTTGATAGGGTACAAAGCGGTATAGGTATTGTTGTATTCGTAGTGCTCAATACTGGCTTGAAAGGCAGCGTTTAAGCGACGTACTCGGTCTTGTAAAATATCAGGAAAACGAATAAGCAATGGCAGTTGTAATCCAGCTGCTTGCAAGCGCTTAATTTGTTGGGCAAGATCAATGCTTTGGCTAGGGTTTCGATTAGGCGTAACCTGTATTTTACCATCATCACTGATATGAAAATACCCGCTGCCCCAGTGTTTCATCCCGTAAATGCTACGGGTATCAGCTACAGTCCATTGAGAGCCATCATTTTTGCGCGTGCGCTGTACTGCCATGGATACTCCTTAGAGCGGAGGCTAGCCTCCGGATTTTTTACAAGTAAAACCGCGTTGTTGTAGTTCTTGCAGTAATAAATCAACCTGATCGCCTTGAATCTCGATCACCCCATCTTTAAGTGAGCCGCCAACGCCACAACGTTTTTTGAGGGCTTTGGCGAGTTCTTTCAACTCACTTTCTTTGAGTAACACACCTGCTACAGTTGTAACAGTTTTTCCACCACGCCCTTTATTTTCGCTGCGTATACGAACAATGCCATCACCTTGTGGTACCACATCATTATTGCATTTGCATTGTGTTATAGGTTGCTCGCACTCAGGGCAAAGTTTGCCTTGGTCTGTGGAATACACTAAACCGCCTAATGCTGAGAAAGAATTCAACTTGGACGACACAATAAAATCCTTGGGTAATGATAATGCGCGTAGATTAGACCCTATGACGCAAGGATTGAAGTGTTAGATACGATATTTCGTAAAAAAGCATGAAATCATCGTCAGCTTACTATATAGATACACAAAACAGACTGTGCTAAACAGCTGTAAATGCCTCTAAAATCAAGCTATTAACCAAGTGTGTGGAGCTACTATAGAAGCTGTGGGAGGGAAGTCAAATTTCGACTGTTGTTTAATCTTCATACGTTGGGTAGCTAATTTCAATGATGTACCAAGTTTTTTCGCCTTCTGGTGTGTGTACTACGACTTCTGCATCTAAATTTTTGCCAACTAATGCACGTGCTAAAGGCGCATCAATGCTGATCTGTTGTTTTTTTAAATCAAACTCATCAGGCCCTACAATTTGATAACGTACTTCTTCGCCTTCATCATCTTCCAAAGTAACCCACGCGCCAAAGTAAACCTTATTGATATCAGCTGGGCGCTCGGTGACTACCTGGAGCTTTTCTAAGCGTTTAGTTAGGAAACGAACCCGACTATCAATCTGACGTAGCATTTTTTTACCATAAGTATATTCAGCATTTTCAGAGCGATCGCCTTGGGCAGCAGCCTCACTTACAGATTGTGTGACCTTAGGACGTTGGACATTCCATAACTCATGCAATTCTGCGCGTAGTGCTGCTTCACCTGCTGGAGTGATTAATGCAGTGCCTGCTGAGCGGGGTGGGCGATAGCGACTCATAAAAGCTCCGAAAGTACAGAGTAAAATAACCATTGCATAAAGCTTTAAAGTATACCTAAGTGCTGGCTAAAAAGTACTGGCTAAAAAGTAGCGACCTATAAAATGGATTAGCAGACTATTTTTATTTGGCTTGGTTTTACCTTATAGGGAATTTATGGGTTGCCTAGGACTTTAAATAATGGGAAATTCTTAGTGGGTACTGCACTAAATCTAAAATTATTAGTGCAGTTGTAATGGTTTGATTTAATTAAGACTCATTAATCTGGCACATAGGGCTTCTGGAATAGCTAAGCTTTTATGGGCTTGATAATCAAAATGTACCATAACACAAATGCCAGTAGCTACGAGTACATTGTTTTGAATAGCTTGGTGATTTGGTATGATCACCTTCTTATAGCTAAGATCGAACAGGTATAGCTGTGTTGAGCACAGCCTCATAATATCTAATTTAGGAAACGAGTATAATAGTTGATAGAACTTCTTTATCTTTTTTATTGTTCATGTAAAATAATTTTTTAAGTTTACCTGACTTGGTTATGCAGGTTTATAAGTATATTTTAGGATAATCAAAATAATGTTTAAGAAAATTATTTTAGCAGGATTTGTTATTTTCTCTCAGTTTGTCGTCAATGCACAGGGAGAAGGGAAGTATGAACATTTTAGTAATGAAAATACTACTGTTAATTACACAGGGCAATTTAGGTTTAATAATATGCACTGCTCTTTTATTATCAATGGATTAATGTTTAGTGCATCTATCTTAAAATTAAACGATGGCTGGGAGCCTGAAAATATCACATGGGGGGATGATATTGGTGCTTTGCTAGTTGAAGGGGAAAATACAATTGAGATGGAAGGTTTTCAAATTCCTCAACAAACAAGAGATGGCTCTGACTCTTATTGTGAAATGACAATAACTGCAATGGCAGAAAATAAAATAACAGGAGAAGAAGGTAGTAAAGAGGTTTTTAACCTTAGAATATCTTATGATGTAGAGGGTAAATTTACGGTGGCAGATAGTAAAAAATATCCTGAACCTTCAGTAACTGATATGCCTACATTGAGATCTTTAGAGAGTAAAGCATATGATGTTGATTGGGTAAATAACGATATAATGGCAAAGCGACACTTACAAGTGAATCATCCCACTAATATATATTCTTGGATGAAGGCAAAACCATTCCAAAATACGCCTGAGAATCGAGCAAGATTATGGAATGCATATGCAGAGATAGAAAAAGCATTAGAGAAACGGGATGAGAAAAAACTAGAAGCAATCTTTGCATTAGCAAGTCAAGAAACAGATCGCTATACAGGTTATACCGGTGAAGGATCACGCCGTTGGAATGCAATTTTAGAAATGTTTAGACAAAATTGGAAAGCATATGGTTATGAACCTGTTGCCATTGATAAAAATGATTATGAGTTAGAAATTGCCAGTCATGGAAAACTTTTTAGATTTGTTCGTAAAGAGAGCTTTATGTTCCCTCCGCTTCTGTATAAAAACCGTATTGATAATGATACAGCTACATATCGTTTTTATTTCACTGAAATAGATGGGAAAATAGTGCCAGCACTCTTATAAGATGCTCTGTAAATATTATTAATTTTAAGATTAATATGAATTACATGGCTATTTATGATGTTTAATACTTGCAGACATGTGTCATGCTTTAGTGATGCTGCACATTTCTGTGCGTAGTGCGGCTTTATTTGCTAGGTAATAGCGACTCATAAAAGCTCCGAAAGTACAGAGTAAAATAACCATTGCATAAAGCTTTAAAGTATACCTAAGTGCTGGCTAAAAAGTAGCGGCCTATAAAATGGATTAGCAGACTATTTTTATTTGGCTTGATTTTACCTTATAGGGAATTTATGGGCTGCCTAAGGCTTTAAATAAAGGGAAATTCTTAGTGGGCACTGCACTAAATCTAAAAGTATTAGTGCAGTTGTAATGGTCTTATTTAATTAAGACTCATTAATCTGGCACATAGGGCTTCTGGAATAGCTAAGCTTTTATGGGCTTGATAATCAAAATGTACCATAACGCAAATGCCAGTAGCTACGAGTACATTGTTTTGAATAGCTTGGTGTTCAATAGTGATAGAAGATGTGCCAATTTTGATGATTTTTGTATGAATGACCACTTCATGCTCAATAAAGGTTTGTGCAAGGTATTCAACTTCTTGGCGACGTAAAATTAAGCTTAAATCTGAGAAGTTAGCCGTTGTACTAAAGAGTTTGAAAATAGGTATTCGACCTTGCTCAAACCAAACGGGCATAGCTGTGTTGGATACATGACCCATAATGTCTACTTCAGAAAAACGAGGTATAATAGTTAATTGCATTGCTTTATCCTTTTTATTATTCATGTAAAATAATGCCTTTTTTAGATTATTTAATCATTTATTATTTAGTCGTAGAAGATAATAATTAAAGGTTGGGGTTTTCTATTATTTTAAAGTTATTTATATAAATTGGAAATTTTATGGAAGATACTTATCAGATTGAAAATAAATCTGAGAATGAGTTTAGCTATTCATCAGATTATATTAATTTTATTAATAACGAATTTAAGGATATAGATTTAGAACCTTGGTGGATGTTGTGTGAATCTGAGAAGTTAATGAATTTTTGGTTTCAGGCGCTTAAGAAGCAGTATCCTGCTAGGCACTTAATTCCTTTTGCAAAAATAGACTATTCTGATGATATTGCTTGTTTTGATGCTAATGATATATCAGGTGATCCTAGAGTGATCTTTATTCATGCTTTTGCATTGGAAGGATGGGAATATAGAGGGGAGGTTGCAAATTTTGCGAAATGGTTACAGCGTGCCAAAGAAGAATCAATAGCGTATAAGAAAAGTAGTTTAGATGAGTAATGTTGTTTAAGAATCTGTAGCCGCCTCCATCAGAAGCGGCTTATTAAGGCTATATCAAGTCGTCAGTATTACTGGCGGAAGAGTTGCTCATGTACCCAGCCTTTATTTGTCAATAATAAAGTCGCTTTTCCTTTGCGCTCTGGGGCTTCTAGCAGTTGTTTTAATTTGCCGTCAAACTCTAATATGGCTGGGTTCTCAGCCCATTTAGCAAGTTCTTCTATGGTATAGGTGAAATTAACATAAGATACAGTGATGCCGTTATGTGGGTTAGGGCTAGTAAAATTCTCAATATTTTTTACGCTATAGCGCCCCGTGCAGAACTTATTGGTATGAGTATCTTCAACGAAGTATTTTTCTCCGTCCTTAGTCATCTCATATTCCATGCCTTCTTTGATGGCAGAACCAAATAGTTGGTTGACTTCTACTTGGGTAGGCTTGCTGCTAAGTAAACCTAGCTTCACCAGAATATCCGCTTGGCGTTTGTCAAAACTGCTATTTACCAGAACAAAGGGAGTTTTATTCTGAGGTAATGGCAAACAGATAGCAGGCTGTAATCCGTTGTAAAAATTTTGAATTGACTTGCTGAAGTTGCTGCTGGTTGCTTCTTGTGGGTCAGTGCAGCCTGCTAGCGTGAGGGTTAGGGCCAATAAGCTTAATGGGTATTTCATCTAAGTACTCCTTGTATCGAAAATATTCCTAGTTTAAGGTTTTTTTCATAGTAATGCTGACTCTTTTAAGCTTTAATTGTAAGGCTTTCAATGACTGAAAATTAAAGAATAAAACCTGTAAATCTTGCCTTGAAACTACATAATTCTGAAAAAATAGGTTTGTAATGATATGAAAAAGCTATGCGTATTTTTTATGCTGCTACTGGTAACAGGCTGTAAAACGGTGGGCGGTGGTGCTCCAGCGGGTTTGGTGGAAAGCGATACCTTACTGGGTGCTCAGATTAGTAAAAATACTATTGATGTAGTAGGGCAGAAAAATCATTACCAATTTAAAAATGGCGATATAGCCGATTTACAGGCATTTTTAAAAACGCCTTATGCAAAGCATGCGTTTTTTAACCGTGTTGAGTTGTCCATCACAGGAGGACAGTTAGTAGGTGCTTATATCCTCTATATTGATCCTAAAAAGCTCAATGCTAAAACGAATAAAGCGTTAATGGAAAATTACGGCTTTGCTCATACTCCTGAGCTTGAGGTCTTTCTTCCAAAAGAAATTTATCCAGTGGCGGCACGTGATGGTGTACCTACGCGAACCTACTATTTTGATGCACAAAAAACACGTTTAATTAATGCGCCTGAAATTGTAAAAAATACGGTATTAGTAGAGAAGCAACAAGATGTAAATATCATTGATCTTGATAAACAGTTACAGGCGCAAATACCGGCTGATAAAAGTGAAAGCGGAGCAGCAAATGCTGTGAAGTGGATTGGTGTTGCAGCCGCTGTAGCTGCCACTATATGGCTACTAAAACAAGACGTAGATAATGCTACTAAGTAATTATGCTAAGCATAGATTTATCTTAAAAGAAGAGTGAGCCATTGAGCTCACTCTTTTTATGCGCTATTTATCGCCACGAAGTACCAACATAGGGCTTGAGTTAATGGCTTTACGTGTTCCTATTAAGCCTGCACAAGTAATAATAATGGCGCCGAAAAGAGGAAGTGTGATGAGCCAAGGGTGCCAGTTCCATTCAAACTCAAAGGCGTAGCGGTAAAGTAAGTAGCTACTTAACTCGCAACCTAGCCAAGCGATAAGCCCACTGGTCATGCCAATCACTGCAAATTCATTGCGGCGTGCTTTTTGTAGTAACTTACTAGGCGCACCAATGGCACGTAGGATAGCGCCATGCCTAATACGTTGCTCTAGCGTGCTTTGCAAGCCTGCAAATAATACGGCAATTCCAGCCGCCAAAACAAAAAGTAAAACAAACTCTACAGCTAATGTTACTTGCCCAAGAATAGTACGTAGCTGTTCTAAAATAGCATCTAGCTGAAACAGTGTAACACTTGGGAAATTATGGTTAATGGCCAGTAAATTTTGCTCTTGTCCTTTTGCTAGATAAAAACTGGTCATCCACGTATGGGGAATGTCATTTAAGCTATTGGGTGTAAAAATAACAAAGAAATTAGGCTGCATGCTATTCCAGTCGACGCTACGCAAGCTGGTAATAGTGCCTGTTCGTTGTTCGCTACCAAAGTTAAAGGTTAGACTATCACCTAGTTTTAAATGTAAGCGTTCGGCAAATTTATCTTCAACAGAAATAGCGCCAATGTTAGCGTGGTTTTTGTTGAACCAGCGACCCTCAACAATGCTATTACTGGCGGGTAGTTGATAAGTCCATGTTAGATTGAGATCGCGCTCTAAAGAACTGTGTGCGCTGGCTTCCATAGGATGTTGGCTAACAGGCTTGCCATTAATTTGAGATAAACGCCCAGGCAACATGGGAAACATGTTGGCTTTTTTCTCAGTAAAACCTTCAACAAAACTTGCAAAGCCGATTTGTTCTTTATCTAAAATATTAATAGCAAAAATGTTCGGGGCGTCTTCAGGAAGTTGCGACTGCCAGCTACCGAGTAATTCAGTGCGTAGTAAAATGACCAAAGCCATTGCCATAAGAATGAGCCCAAAAGCTAGCGTTTGACCAATAGCTGCAATGGGATGCCCTAGCAATTGCCCAAAACCCAAACGCCAAGCTAGCCCTGCATTAGCTAAGCGTTTGCGGAGTGCTTTAAGACCCAGCCAAACGATTAAACCTAGAACTAAACCTGCGGCTAGAATACCTCCGATCAGGGCAAAAGTTAGCCAGAGATCAAGGCTTAAGCGCCACATAATCAGCGTAACAGCCGCTAAAGCACTACCATAAATTAACCAACTACTCAGCGGGGTTGGCACTAGCCCGCGGCGAAGAACGCGTAATGGCGGCACTTTTCCTAATGCCATCAGCGGGGGTAATGCAAATCCTAATAGTGTGATTAGACCAATGCTGCTGCCTGTGATGTTGGGCATCAGGCTCATGCTGGGTAGATTGCTAGGCAGCATATCTTTAAGTAGAAACAGTAGTATGGCCTGTGCACTCATGCCTAATATAGAGCCAATAATACAGGCAACAACACCTAGTAAAATAATTTGCATGCTGAATAATTGAGAAGTTTGCCGACGTGCTAAACCTAAGCAACGCAGTAATGCAGCATGATCAAAACGGCGTCGCGCAAAATGGCTAGCAGATAGTGCAATAGCTACCGCCGTAAGTAGAATCGCAGCAAGACTTGCAAGGTTAAGATAGCGTTCGGCTCTATCTAAAGCACCACCTACTTGTTGATTGTCTTCACTAAGATCCTTGATGCGTTGTTGAGGCAATAGCGTTGGTTTTAGTTGGAGTGCAAGCTGGTCGATGAGTGCTTTATCTTCACTGGCCCATAAATAGTTATAGGTTAAGCGACTACCTGGTTGAATCACACGGCTAGCAGGAATATCTTGTATATTCATCAGTGCCCGTGGACTTAAGCTATTAAAGTTGCCGCCACGATCGGGTTCGTAGGTTAAAACACGGGTTACCTGTAGCTGAGTTGCCCCTACATCTAAGAAGTCACCTATTTCTATACCTAATAAAGGTATAAGCCGCGCCTCTAACCAGATTTCTCCCTGTTGTGGAGCAGAACCTTTTTCTACTTCGCCATAGAGCTCAGCAGTGCTTTCTAGTTGTCCACGTAATGGGTAATGGTGGCTAACAGCTTTAACGCTTGCTAGTTGAATGCCATTATCTGAAACCAGAGCTGTGGCAAATTCTATTGTTTTAGCGGCTTTAATAGCGGGATTATTGGCCAGTGCTTTTTGTTCTTTTTTAGCGGCAATAGTGCCTGTTAGAGCAAGATCTGCGGCTAGAAACTCGCCTGACCGCTGTTGCATAGCGCCTTGTAATCGTTCACTAAAATGGCCGATAGCGCTACTTGCTGCAACAGCAATAACAACGGCCCAAAATAAAACGCGTACTTCGCTTGAGCGGCGTTCACGCCACAATTGGCGAAAGGCTAGTAAGGTTAATTGCTTTAACGACTGACGCATAATTAAATCTGTTTACCTGCTTCAAGGCGTAATTGGTGCTGGCAGCGTGCTGCTAGTTGTTCGTCGTGTGTTACTAACACTAAGGTAGCGCCTTGTTCATTGTTTAATTCAAAGAGTAAATCACGAATACACTCGCCAGTAACACTATCTAAGTTGCCTGTAGGCTCATCAGCAAATAAAATTTTAGGCTTGGCGGCAAAGGCTCGAGCAATAGCAACACGTTGTTGCTCGCCGCCTGATAGTTGTAATGGCGTATGTTTTAAACGATGATCTAGACCAACGCGCTTTAACAAGGCTTCAGCTTGTTCTCTTGGGTTGGGTAATCCATCCAGTTCTAAGGGTAGCATCACATTTTCAACAGCTGTTAAGGTTTCTAATAACTGAAAAGATTGAAAGACAAAGCCGACATACTCAGCACGCACTTGGGCGCATTGATCCTCATCTAAGAGTTCTAGCTTATGCCCAGCTAGTTCTATGCTGCCTGCGCTAGGTCGATCTAAGCCAGCTAACAGGCCTAACAGCGTTGACTTACCAGAACCTGAGCTGCCAACAATCGCTAAAGAGTCGCCTTGCGCTAAAGAAAAAGACAAACTATGAAGTAGCGTTAAGTCGCCTTCTGCGGTAGAAACTACTTTATTCAAGTTTTCAACATTTAAAATCGGTCGGCTCATGGAGTTTCCAATGCGTAAATGGTTTATCACTGCTTTTCTAGGGTTATTTTACATAACCACAACATTAGCACAGACCCAAACAGTGCTTGTGATGGGCGATAGTATCAGTGCTGGCTTTGGTGTTGAAATAGGCAAAGGCTGGGTAACACTATTTGAGCAGCGTTTACTAGATAAAGGTCACGATTTTAAAGTGATTAACGCGTCTATTAGTGGAGAAACCAGTGCGCAAGGCTTAGCACGATTGGAGTCATTACTCATTAAGCATCAACCAAATTACGTCATTATCGAGTTAGGCGGCAACGATGGTTTAAGAGCCTTAGCTTTACCAAAACTGGAGGCTAACTTAGAGCAAATGATCCAGCAAAGCAAAGGCTCAGGTGCAAAAGTTTTACTTTTGGGCATGCAAATCCCCCCCAATTATGGCCCAGGTTACACGGATGGCTTTAAGGCAATTTACGCAAAGCTGGCCGATAAACATCAGATTGCCTTAGTACCTTTTTTTCTTGAAGGCATAGCCGGGCAGACAGATTTAATGCAAAACGACGGCATTCATCCCACAACAGCCGCTCAGCCACAGTTGTTGGATAATATGTGGGCTAGCTTCTTAACGCTGTTAAATGAGTAAAGATACAAGCACTGCTTAGACCTATTACCTTGCTTTTAACGCTCATCAATCGGGGTGCAAATTGCAGGGTAGCCAGAATCTTCACTAATGTTCTCAGCTGATTGTTGCTCAAATGCAGGTAATGGCAGGTGCTCAAGTTTTTTTGCATCTAAATCAATATAAGGAATAACAGGGCAATTCATAGCATGAACTGACTTGCCCGTGTTGTCTTCAAACTGAGTTGCTGTTTTAGTCCATTTAGGATCAACAGTAACTAGTTTGTATTGAGTTAACTGCCAAATAGGTAGCCCAATTGAAGGTAATGCATGCTTATGAGTTGGAAATTGATAACCTAAATCACTAAGTACTGTGTAGCAGCGCTCACCTAGGTTTAATGCATTAAAGGCGGCAAGTGATTTTTCGGTTATCTGGTTATTGCGGTTTAGCTCAATGGCCAACGAATAATGAATAGAACCTTCTTGATTGGCCTCTGGAATAGCTAGGCAGTAATAGCCTTTATTGGCTTTTCGTAGCGGAATTAAAACGCTTTCGGCACTTGTTTCAGTAAAAGAAAAATCAGGCAGAATATGATACAGCGATAAAAATACGGGATAGGGCTCATGACGCCAATAAGAAGTTGATGTAATTAAATTTTTTCCAATAACTCTAGGCTCTTGAATTTCATCTAATGTCTGTTGGTATCTGTATGTTTGAGGATTAAATAACCAGACTTGGTAAAACTCACCAAGGCTACCTGCAGATACTTTCACCATTAAGTCTAGATAACCATCTTGATTAATATCCACCGCTATCGGCGTGCTACCAATCTGGCCCCAAAACATGTTTTTTCTTAATGCTTCACCCTCAATTACTTGGAGTTGATTATTGTCTTTATCATAGAGTCGAACTGAATGAAATAAGTCTTGCTTAAGCGCTGGGTCATAGAGAAACGCATATCTTATTTCTAGGGAGTCATCGCCTACTTTAATTGCTTGAGGACTTTTTTCTACAAGGCTGAGTGGTGGCTCAAATACGTTAGCTAATGAATACGTAGAAACTAAAATTAAGCTGGCCGTTATGAAACGAAGTAGGTAATTAATAAATAACATGGTTTAATTTAGCTCCAAACTTCGGTTAATACGCTACGAAATAAATCAGACAGTAAAGGTTCAGTTTCTTTAATCGAATAAATATCATTAATGATAACAGATTCAGCACGTAAGAGCTCTTGAGTGATAAAAGAGTGAATAGGCTCTATAAAAGGTGATAAATCTAGCTCTAAGTTAGTTTTCTTTTGTAGAACCAGCTGCTTAAGAGATTCTTTTAAACTGATTTGATTAGGTAAAATGCTACAAAGCCTTGCAAATTCAATAGGAGCGGGTTGTTGATAAAGCTCTAACCAACGCGCAGATAGTAATGCGCGTAGAGTATAAAGATATTTTTTTAGCGGTATATAATCTTTTGTTAAACACTGCTTAAAATTACTTTTTGCCATATGGTAATAATGATAATGCCCACGCTCTAAAGAATAAACTTTGGGAAGTAATTCTTTGGCTTTTTGATGAAAGGACCCTTTATATTCATAAACAATGGGGGACTGTATCCACTCTACAAAGCCTGGGTTAGACTTTTGCAGCAATTGTAGTGCTTTGCGTAAGTCCCAGCCATTAATATCTATATCATCAACGATGGGATATTCAATAACATCGCGTTGGCTTTCTATATTAATAGAAAGATACCAGTCTTGAGGGTGTACATAGATAAAACGTGCATCATAATCGCTATTTTTTGACTCAAAACCCCAAGCGCGACTGCCTGACTCAACAGCTAATAATATTTTTACATCATGCTCGTCTTCTATAGTGCGTAAACGTTTTTGTATTTCGTTGTGAACAGATGAGTTTGGCATAGTATAAAAATGGTGCCTGGTGATTTAATGCAAAGCTATGCATTAAGTAGGCGAGTCGAGGAAAATTATATTTTCGATGTTAATATTATATGGATATATGCAATCAGCATGTTATTAATAATTTAATAACATGCTGTAACTCTATTTTAACTGTGCTTATTTACTAACACAGTTTTCAAGAATGGTGCTGTCACCAAAGTTTACAAAAGCATTATCATTTTTTGTGCTTAAGCTATAAGGTAGATTTTTATCTGCTGAAGTATAAACAGCGCCAGAGCCACTTGGTGATTCAGTTAAAAGCAGTTGACGGCCATCTACTGTAACCACTGCAAAAGATTGTTTGTCGTTTACGAAAGTAACAGGTAGGGAAATAGCACGATCACACTTAAAAACAACTTGTTTCACTTCAGCAGCAAAAGAAGGTTGAGCTAAAACCGCTGTAGCTAGGCCTAAAATGAGAGCGTATTTTTTCATAATTCAAATCCTATTTTTAAATTAAATTTAGCTCAGTTGTACACCAAGCTAGAAGGCTAATTTACGCTAGATTTTTTTTAGAAGAAAATCTAAATCTGTAAACTGTGAAGCACATAAGATGATCTTCTGTTCCATAGTGTTTAGCCGCTTAACCTTTAAAGGTCTCGCCTGATAAAGGTAATGCATCAGACAAGTAGAATGGGTAATAGTTAGATTTTGATTGAAAAATAGTTACCTTTATCACAAAACACGCTGTGGCTTATCTAGTTAAGGTGATATTAAGTCTATAGCAAAACTGTGTCATTTGTACGAGTGTTGGTTGGACAAGATTGTTATACTTAAAAAGTAGTTATCTAAGGAGTTATAGATAGTGAAGACTAATTACTGGCTTGCAATAGGCTGCACGTTTCTTTTAGCAGCCTGCAGTGGAGATGATGACTTAGAACGCGATAGAAATGAAATGGTTATCATTCCTATGGAAGGCTGGAATTTAACTGAGCATAAGATACAGTCATTTTCTGCCAATAATAATACAGGTTATGTGGTTGTTCCTAAAGTGTGGAACCCTAACTTCAAGCTTAAATTGCGTTGGACGTGGTCTTCAGAAGATGAACATGAAAAAGAGACTGCCAAAGAAACTTGGCTTAGCCTACCAGAATATAATTTTTATGAAGATTTTTGTGGATTAAAAGTATTCTTTATAGAGGCAGATCAGGTATTACTAAAAACAACTTGCAAATCTCCAGTTTTATTAACTGAGAGCTATGCGCGCTGTGAGCGTATAGAGCTAAAAAATAATCAGTTAAATAATATTAAATAAATTTAAATAATGTTACATTGTAAATATAATAAATTAAATATCCACTATTAGTCTGTCAAAGTAATAAACTACTCTGAGCAGTATTGATTATACAGCTCAGAGGAAGGGCTATATTAAAATGTTACTTTTGAGTTACATTGCTGATAGTGGCTAAGTAATAGTTCCCAGTCTGAATTAGGCATCAATCCGCGATGTCGTTTTAATTGCTTCATATCGCTTTTTGCTGCTCTTTTTCCTGCCCAACGACGACGTGCCTTCTCTAAATCAAGTAAAGCGCAATCTACTGATTGGTTGTCGACATCTACACGTACAAAGATATGATTAGAGTAGCAGCAATTATGTTGCCAGCCAGCTTTATGCAAGCGTGCAAGCATTGAGGCAATGGCTTTAAGGAGCTTAAGGTGCAGCTGTTGACCTACTTGGCTGGGTATATTTTGTTTATACCAGTCATCTAAAGAAATAAACCCATCTAATGCTTTAGTCACTAAAATCGCATGCCATACTCCTGCTTTTTTTTCAGCACCGTAGTAGACTAATTCAGGTACATTGATACCTAGTTGCGGCAGTCTCTCCAATGCCTGCTTTTCTCTAAATGCAGTAGGGCGAGCACCAGGATAACGTAGGGAGCGAAAATCATGTCCAATTTGGCGTTTACTATAAAGTGTTGATTTGTCTGACGATTTGGGATGTAAGATCTGCACTCCACTTTTTCCACCGCGTCGCTCATTAGGCTGCTCAACCCAGCTACCAATAGTATTCCACCAGCTTTCAAAACTTTGAACAGAACTCAAGTCATGCCTCGTCTTCAACTATAAAACATCTTAGTATACAAAGCTGTTTTATCTATTTGTGGTTGACGTAGATTTTGTTCATCGAATGTTCAGTTATCTGGTGATTGGTATTAGTTAAAGTTAATAATATTTATAATTATATATCACTATTATATATTATTTGAATATCAATATAATGATTTCTGTCATTGTTGAGTGTTCTTTATTTGATTTTTTTATATTTATCGCTATATAAAATATTTTCTAAATCTTAATAGAGGGTAAGGGTCTATGAAACGGAGTTTATTAGTCTGTGCTATTGCTGCAGTAACAGCAGGAAATGCATATGCAACTGATTATAATAGAGAGGTTGACCTTTCTAATGTTAATCTAGTAGCCGGCGATAAGGTCATAAGTAGCACCTCTGGCATACACTCTAATAGTAATGGAAATAATAGGCTTAATCTTGGTCAGGGGGCGCTAGTTGTTCAGGTAGAAAACCCTGATGGTTATACAGAGGTGGGCCATGGAATAAAATTTGATGGAGACAATTTAAGTCATCATTTAGGAACGGGAACAGTTATAGATGTTAGTAATAAAGGTACAGGTGATGTTGTAGGTATAAGTATTAAAAATAATAATTCTAATACATCGGTAACTGCAGATAAATTAAACATTAATGTAGCTACTGTTGATGGGAATGGAAATGCTGTTTTATTAGAAAAATCTAATTTAAACTTGGGAAGTAATAGCTCAATAAATATTAGTATTGATTCAATTGGTTATTACTCTGAATCAATAGCTATACTAGCTAAGAATTCGAATCTTAAAGCAACTGATTTAACAATTGGTGGGAATGTAGATTATGGTATTAAGTTAACTGATGCCTCAGTAGCGGATGTAGGAAGCAATACGAAAATCTCTGGAATAGATAAGTCGGCAGTTAGTGTTGAGAATGGCTCAAAATTTACAGCAAATACTAACTTGGTTATTGATGTTAAAGGTAATAGTGAATTTAATAATCCAGTTATTAATTTAGGCATAGGAGAAAATTTTGTTGACTTAGGTGACGGCGCAAAAATTAGAACATCAACCTTAGGTGGAATTATTATTCTTCTGGATGAAAAGACTAAAAATGATAATAATAAATTTAAGGCGGAAAATCTAAATATTTACAGTACAGGTGACTCTGTTCAGGCGGTGTCTGTTATAAAAGGGGAGGCTGTAATTGATAAAGGAAGTATAAATATTGCGTCAGGGTCCGCATTGTCAGCAGTTAATCATAATTCTAGAGAGTCTTATATTAAGTTTACAAATGGAAGTATAGTAGTAGCATCGCCAGAAAATCAGGGCAATAATATTCCTTCTTATTTTGCTGTTGGGGCTGAAGGAAGTAAATCACGTATAGATTTAGATAATGTTACACTGAGCTTTAGAAGCAGTAGTGATAGCTATGCTTTGAGTAGCAAAACCGGAGCATTAATAAAGGCTAACAATATCAGTATTTTAGGTAGCGAAAAAGCCACTGCTGCAAATGCGAATAACAATTCAATAATAGACTTTACTGGGAATACACTTATAAAAGTTGATTCTGATCAGTTAGCTTTGTTGGCTACTAATATGGGAGAAATAAAAGTAAAAAATAGAGTTGATATTACAGGAGGTATTCAAGCTACTGGAGGTGGAATAATTACTTTAAATACTGAAGCTGGCATAATTAGAGGGAATATAGAGTATACTAACAACTCTGAAATTAGCTGGAAGGGTAAAAATAGCGTCTGGCGACCTACAGATGATTCGTATATTAATAATTTAGAGTTGACGGATAATAGTAGTGTTGACTTTACTGGAAGTGATAACTATTTTAAAGTAAATGTTGATAAGTTATCAGGTGCTACTGAGTTTAAGTTTAAAGTTGATCTTAATAATGCTCTGCTAGCAGATAATCTTATAGTATCAAATAGTTCTTCGGGTAATCATATTGTATCTGTCGCGAACCAGCCATCAGCAAAAACGAATGGAACTGAAAGATTGACTATTATTAAAACACCTGATGGAGTAGCGAACTTTACAGCGATGAATGAATATGAGTTTGGCGGTTATTTATACAGCCTAAGGCGAGAAAATAATGATCCTGCTAGCCATGATTTTGAGCTTTATTCTACGGGTGAGAAAAGCAATGGTGCAGATGCTTCCGTAAGCAGCACCATTATAGGTAATTATCTACTTAATATGGCAGAACAAGAGCATTTGACTCAACGGATGAGTTTGCTGCGGGCAGATAATTTGCAATATGGCAGCTGGGTGCGTACTTATGGTGGTAAGTTTAAATCATTCCAATCACGTCAGTTGAAAGGTTTTGATATGGACTATTCAGGCTTTCAGCTGGGTGTGGATGGTCAAGTAATGCAAACAGCCGATGCCGCCTGGTATCTGGGCAGCGCTTTGCATTATACGACATCTGATCAAAACTATAAGGCAGGGTCAGGAAAACAGAAAAGTTATGGTGCAACCTTATATGCGACCTATTTAACCGAAAATAATTGGTACGCTGACTTGTACTTAAAATATTCACATTATAAAAATAAGCTAGATATTCGTGATAGCTTAGGTGATAAAGTAAAAGGTAATGGGACGTCAAATGGCTTAACAGCTTCAGCAGAAGTAGGCAAACGTTATCAGTTTAACGATAGTTTTTATGTTGAGCCCAATCTTAAACTATCTGTAGGACGCATCAGTAGTAGTACGATTAAAAACTCAAATGGGTTACGGGTTGATTTAGACAAGCAAAACTCGGTGTTAGCACGAGCAGGTAGTAATTTTGGCTACAGTACAGTGCTTGCAGGGCAGCCAGTTAATCTATACACCAAATTAAACTATGCACATGAGTTTGAGGCAGAGCAAAAATATAAGCTAAATGGTAATAAGGAACGTTTAAAATTCAGTGGTAGTTGGTTAGAGTTTGGTGTCGGAGCAAATACCGTGATTAACAATAATCACTCAGTCTTTATGGAGGCTACTGGAAGTACAGGTAATCGTTTTGATAAATATGATTTTAATTTAGGTTACAAGTATAGCTTTTAGATTTTCTAGGGCCATTTATGATAAAAACGCCGAATTTTATTTGGCATTTTTATTTTTAAGCTAAAGATGCCTGCGAATCTGGTTAATAGTTGGTTTTAGCAGTACTAATAATGAGAAATATAGATTTAAGTTTTTAGGTTTGTACTAAATAGTTAGTAAGTAGCTTAACGGTAATGCGATTATAAAATTTTTAAATTTGTTTTTTGTGCTTGAGCACGACAGGTATTAGTTTTAAATAAGTTGTTTACCACCAATTTTAAGATGTTTTTTTCTGTTGTAGCTGGGTTAATTGTTCTATTGCAAAATCGGAAAAGGGTGTGGAGCGGCGCGTATTCACATCCATTAAGACAATTACACTTGTGGCTTTGGCAATGCAGGTTTCACCTTGGAAGATGGCTTGAGTTAAGTGCATAGAACTGCGTCCAAATTGAGTAATACTTGAGCCTATCACTATGTCATTAGGCCAGAGCAGTTCGTTAAGGAAGTCCATTGATATATGAGCCACTACAAAAACAGCGCCTTCTTTATCTAAGCGTTGATTTTGGTTGAATAAAACTTCGATGCGGGCTTGTTCAAATAGCGTCAGGTAAACACTATTATTAACGTGACCTTGCATATCGGTATCGCGAAAACGCAGTTTCTCATGGCATTGATGCGGAAAATCACTTAGCTGAATTACATCATTCATAAATAAAACCTTACTGGTGACAGCGCACTGTCCAGAGTACGCCACAGACTAATAAAATAATGGCAATGGCTTCCATTACACTAGGTAAACGCTGCTGATAAATGAAGCCATAAAGCAGCGCGCAGAGTGTTTCAAATACTATGAGTTGGCCGCCTAGGCTAGTTGGTAGTCGGCGTGTGGCAGCATTCCACATTAGGTTTCCAAACCAGGAACTTAATACGGCAATTCCTAAGTTAACGCACCAAAACATAATCCAGCGTTCGTTAGGCATCTGGGCTGCTGGCTTGAACTCAGGGATCTGCATAGCGACAATCCATAAAATAATAGAGATTGCACCTGTAACTGCGCCCCATAATGAAGACCACTCGCTGCTTGTGAATGGACTTTGTTTTAAGTAACGGGTATTGCTGGCTGCAAAGTGAGTCCAGCAAAAGAGAGCACCGAAAGCACAAGCAATCCCTAGAGCGCGTTCAGTTACTGAGTTATTAGCAGCCTGGCTACTTAATAGAGTTTCAATATTGATGCATAGAATGCCGGCCGTCACTACTATAAGCGGTAAGATAATACGCTTTAAGGGGATAGCGTCAGCTTCTTTTCTCCCCATTAGGGTGATAGTAACAGGAAGTACACCAATAATTAACGAGGCGGTAGCCACGCCAGCCAGCTGTACAGCAAAGGCTAAGCAAATGTAGTAGAGAATATTGCCAGTAAAGGCTAATTTAATCAGCATCCACCAGTCATAGCGGCTAATACGAGGCAGTAGCTCTTTAGCCATAGGGAGTAGAATAATCGCGGAGACAGCACCATAAAGTAGGTAACGCCCACTGCTTAACAGTAGAGGGTTAAAGTCAGGTAGTAATGCAGGCGCTAAAAACACAAAGCCCCACATTGCTCCAGCTATAGCTGCATAGGTAATACCGCGTTGCATAGACTGATAGATTCTTCTTCATAAAATAATGTAAAGCATGGCAGTCTAGGCAAATTGCTAGCAAACAACAATCTAAACATCACTAATAGATTATCGAGAGTCATTTTGAATACATCAGCAATGAAGTCCAGCTCAGCATTAATTGGATTGCATATTTCTGTTTTTCTAGCCGGATTAACAGGTATTTTTGGTAAGTTGATAGATACAGGGCCTGTCAATCTTGTTTTTGGCCGAACTGTGCTCGCTGTGCTGGCACTTTATGTGTTTTATCGTTTTGTGTTGCGCCATCGTTGGCCACGTCAAACATGGCGGATGCGTGGGCGTTTGGTGTTAGGAGGGTTACTTTTAAGTGCACATTGGATTAGTTTTTTTATTGCGGTCAAGTCTGCGGGGGTGGCTATTGCTACGCTAGGTTTTGCAGCCTTTCCAGCATTCACAGTGCTGCTGGAAGGCGTTTTCTATCATGAAAAAGCTTCGCGTCGTGAATGGTTACTCATAGCTACTGTATCTATAGGCTTAATTTTAATTACACCTGAGTTTAATTTTTCATCGCAAGCTACTACGGGTCTACTTTGGGCAATTGTTTCAGGCTTTCTCTTTTCTGCGTTGTCGGTCAATAGCCGCTCTTATGTTGGAAAAGTAGAACCTGCTCAAACAGCTTGTTGGCAGAATTTTATTGTTGCTTTAAGTTTACTGCCATTTGCTGCTTTTAGTATTGCGCAGGTAGAAGCACTAGATTGGTTTTGGATTGCCTTATTAGGCGTATTATGTACCGCAATCTCACATACGCTTTTTGTACGTAGTTTAAGTGCTGTAAAAGTACGTACAGCGGCTTTAGCTTATACACTAGAGCCTATTTATAGTATTGCTCTGGCATGGCTGATTTTTGCCGAAACGCCCACTTTGGGCATGTGGGTTGGTGGGGGCTTAATTGTGGCTGCTATAGTGATGTCATCTTTACAAAAAACAGCGCAGTTAGACTAAGCCTGGCTGCTACCTAGTAAGCTAGCACCAGCACTAGCAAATAAAGCGGCACAGCTACGGTTAAACCAGCGGCGTATTTTACTCTTGGTCAGAAAATGCGCTAGCTGTTTGCCTAGGCTGGCATAGACAATAATAGCGAAACATTCAAAGCATAAAAATAGGCTACCCAGTATGGCAAATTGATAACTTGCTGGTTGTTCAGTATTCATAAACTGGGGAAATAGGGCTGTAAATAATAGAATAGCTTTTGGATTGCCAACGGCCACCCAGAAATCTTGTTGAATGAGCTTTTTAAGGGAGTGTTGGGCGGTATTTTTAGAGCTAACTGTCAACTCAGCTTTGCTGCGCCAGAGTACAATGGCTAGATAAAACAAATAACCTGCACCAGCTACTTTAATTAAGGTAAAAAGCGTTTCTGATGTTTTTAGTACCGCAGCTAAGCCTAATGCGGTAAGGCTAATCATGCCAATAAAGGCAATAAGACGACCTGCACCGGCTAGACAAGCTTTATTAAACCCAAGTTGCACCGCATTGTTTAGGGTAAGAAAGCTATTAGGCCCAGGCATTAAGGTGATCACAAAACAGGTTGAGGCAAATAGGAGTAAGCTGTGTAAGGTCATATTAGTTTAGCCAAACGCTTAAAAGGACAAAGGCAAGCAGGGCGATATAAATCTTGGCATGTAACTGGTCGGGTAATTTACCAATTAATGGAGTGCAAAGACGAATGCCCAGCCAAGAGCCTACTGCTAAAGCAAGAAAGGCTGCAAGATCTATGTAACCAATATAGGTTCGACCTAAGTCCAGTGGAGAGTACAGTCCCAGTACGAGGTAACCAGCGCTGCCTAGTACTGCAACGGGTAAGCTCAAAGGGCTGGCTAAAGCCGTTGCTTGGGTCATGCTGTAACCACGTCGACGCATTAAAGGCACTGTCATTATGCTGCCCCCCACACCTAATAGCGTAGCAACAAAGCCAATAATTAGGCCATAGACTGTGCTGGTAGGTTTAGAGAGAGGAGATGGTGTTTGTTGGCTGGGGCTTTGAATAAAGCCTTTACGTATTAAAGCATCTAAAATAGTTAATGCTAAATACAATACAAAAAGTGTTTTAAGCAGGTCAGTATCAAAAAAACGAATAGCGTAGGTGGCAATAATAGCGCCAACACCAATAAAAATAGCCAAGGGGTTTATTTGATCCCAGCGCCAGTTGCCTTTTTGATAATGCTTGTAGCTGGCTTGTGCTGTATTCACGAGCATTACCATGACAGATGTCGCAACAGCAATTTGCATCGCGTTAGATTGCAGTAAAGCGTTTTCAGGATAAACCCGTAAGATGCACCAGTACATAACAGGAACGGCGACAAATCCGCCACCAAAGCCAAATAGCACCGTGGTTAAGCCACTTAGGCAGCCAAAGCCAAATAGAATTAAGTAAGTCATAGCTTTTTCATCGTAAATAAAAGCTAGATTAATCTAAAAATATATGGCGTACTTTCGCATACTGGACATTAAGTTTTGTATTTATGCCAAGTGGGCTGAGTGTAAATGTATAATATTTCAATTGCTAAACTGGATCATACGCCAAGAGCTATAGTGGCTATTGGTACCGATTACAACCATGGGCAGGTACTTGATTGGCATAGCCATCGTCGAGCTCAATTGTTGTATGGCATGACAGGTGTAATGCATGTGGAAGTGGCGCAAGGTACTTGGATAGTGCCACCTCAGCATGCGGTGTGGATTGCAGCTGATGTTCCTCATAAAGTAGTTATGCTTGGCGTAAGTACACGCAGTGTCTATATTGAGCCAGAACAGTCAGTGCGTTCCTCCAGTTGTGAGGTTATAAGTGTGGCGCCCCTGTTGCGTGAACTACTCTGTGCTGCCGCCGACTTACCTTTAATCTATGAATTGAATGGGCGGGATGCCTTGTTAGCAGAGCTATTGTTAGCTGAAATTAAAGCAGCAGATAAGCTCTCGCTACTGCTACCTATGCCTGCCGATGAGGCTCTGCGCAAAAGCTGCGCGGCTTTTTTGCAACAACCTGATATTAAGCAAAGCACTCAGCAGTGGGCTAAAAAACACTATAAAAGTGAACGTACATTTATCCGCTGGTTCAAAGAGCAAACAGGTGTGGTTTTTAGTTTTTGGAAACAGCAAGCCTGTGTTACTTATAGCTTGGCTTTATTGGTTGAAGGTGTAGCTGTTACGCAAGTGGCTAATTTATGTGGTTACGATAATCCAGCCGCTTTTGCTACTATGTTTAAACGAATCATGCAGTATCCACCCTCAACCTTTATTTTGACGCATCGTACATAAGGATGAGTTATGTTTAAAAAAATGACTTTAGCTGCTTTAGGTGCAGTTACTTTGCTAACAGGTTGTAAAGACGGCGTATTGCTGCCACAGATGGATTCAGATTATGTGCAGGCTCAAAAAGCAACAGCTAAGTGGGCGCTAGAACATCCTGCCAGTTGGTCTGTTAATGCAACAGAGCAGCTTAGTTTAGAGCAGGCATTAGGCGAGTGTCGCGAACCTGGTGTTTTACCATTAAGCTTTAATGCACAAGGGGTAAAAACAACGCTGTACTTTAAGTGCTCTATGGGCGAAAAATTGACTCTAGCCAATTTACCGGCGCGTTTTGCTTATGCTGTTATTGATGAGTTACCCCATGGCATTGAAACGCCTAACTGGAATTATCGAATTTTAACGCCCGCTAGTAGCTTTAGCGAGAGTGTGTATTTTGACCAGTCTGCAACAACGCGTCGCGTACGTATTAAAACTCCTTTATACGCTATTTCAGGAACATCAAATAAAATGCCAGAGTGCTTGACACCGGCTGATGCTCCTGCCAAAAAAGAGTGCTATGTAACGCAAGAAATTGCTGTAGAGTTAAATATGATTTTAGATTATCCAATAAAATAGTTAGTTTAAAATGATAGTTAAACCGAGCCTAGGCTCGGTTTTTTATGTCTGATACATATCAACAACCTGAGTGCAGTGGCTTGCTTAATAGACAAAATGTCGCATAATTGTTGCAATTTATTCTCATTTGTAAAGTATTTAAGGGGCGGTTATGTCTTTTACTCGTAGGCAGGTACTCACAGGCTTAGCTGGGCTTAGCGTGATAGGAGTAACCGCTGGAGCTGTGCGTTACTGGGTAGGCCGCCCTGCAAAGGTAACCACGCATGACTATGAAGTAATAGCTGCCCCTTTTGATCTAGAATTGCTACCAGGGCATATGACACCTGCTTGGGGTTACAATAATTTAGCACCTGGGGTTGAGATCCGAGCACGCCAAGGTGATCGCCTACGTGTGCGTTTTATTAATAAGCTGCCTGAGTGGAGTACTATTCATTGGCATGGATTACGTATTCCAATTGAAATGGACGGTGTACCTTACGTTTCACAATTGCCGGTATTGCCTGGTGAATATTTTGATTATGAATTCGATCTACCTGATGCAGGTAGTTTCTGGTATCACCCTCACATGGTCAGCGGTCCGCAGTTAGGGCGTGGTCTAGTAGGGCCTATTATTGTCGATGAACGTGATGGTACAGATTTTAAGCATGACTATACGCTGTGCTTAAAAACTTGGCCTATTGATGAGAAGGGTCAGTTTACCGAGTTTAGTATTCCGCGCGATGCTGCCCGAGGTGGCACTTTAGGCACTGTTTTTACAATTAATGGCAAGATCAAGCCTGAGCTGGATCTACCTGCTGGGCAAATTGTGCGCTTACGTTTATTAAACCTAGATAATACAGCAACTTACCGCTTGCGTTTAGATAATAAAAATATCCAAATTTATGCCATTGATGGGCAGCCTGTGGCTCCAGCGCGGCCATTTCCTAAGGAATACCGCTTAGGGCCTGGTATGCGTCTTGACTTAGCTTACAAAGTACCTGCGGCTGGTACGACTGAGCGTATGCTCAATGGTCCACTAACCTTGGCGCGCTTTAATAGTGTTGAGCAAGGACTACCAGAGCAAACGACATGGCCACGTACGTTGCCAGCCAATCCACTGGCTGAGCCTGACTTAGAAAATGCAGAAGTCATGCGCTTTAATTTTGAATGGGCAGGCATGCTTTCAGTGCCCAATAAAGATAACTATACCTTTTGGCAAATTAATGGCCAGGCATGGGATATTCAAGATAATACCTGCGCCGATCGCCCAATTGCTGTGCTAAAAGAAGGTCAAAGTTACATTTTTGAGCTTCGCAATATTAGCCAGTACCAGCATCCTATTCACTTGCATGGTATGGCATTTAAAATATTGTCTTCTAATCGCCATAAAATTGATCCTTATTTTACAGACACTTATTTATTAGATAAGCAAGAAACAGCACGTGTTGCCTTGGTTGCTGATAACATTGGCACTTGGATGTTCCATTGTCATGTTATTGACCATATGGAAACAGGCTTGATGGCAGCGATTAAAGTAGAGAAGTAATGAAAGGGCGAGTGCGCATTATTGATCGTTCGCAAGATCAGCAGTTTATGCAAAGGGCACTGGAGCTAGCTCAGCAAGGTGCTCTGTTAGGTGAAGTGCCTGTGGGGGCAGTTTTAGTGCAGCAAGGTCACATTATAGGCGAAGGCTTTAATCGCCCCATTATTGAGCATGACCCTAGTGCTCATGCTGAAATGCTAGCTATTCGCCAGGCTGCTAGGCAACTGCAAAACTATCGACTACCAGATACAACCCTTTATGTCACTTTAGAGCCTTGTTCAATGTGTGCAGGGCTAATTGTGCATTCACGTATTGCACGTGTGGTATTTGCAGCCGCTGAGCCACGTGCTGGCGCTGCCGTCAGTCAGCAACGATTCTTTGAAAGTCTGTATTTAAATCATTATGTATTGGTTGAAGGTGGCGTGCTTGAGGAGCAAGCCAGTCGCTTATTAACTGATTTTTTTAAGCAGCGACGAGCTCAACATAAGAAAACTAAACCGATAAATGGCAGTTAAAGCCTAGCTTGCTCGTCTTGTGTGTTTGTGCTCACTTCAGGCGCAATCTGAGGTTTGTGCAGCATGGTATTGCCAAGGTTGCTTGATTCAAGTTGTGGCTGTGTCACCCAGGTCAAAATATCGTAATAACGACGAATATTATTGACAAAATGCACAGGCTCTCCGCCACGGGCATAGCCATAACGCGTTTTGCTGTACCACTCTTTTTGCGATAGGCGCGGCAGCATTTTTCGCACATCATTCCACTTTTGAGGATTTAAACCTTCTTGTTCAGCGAGTTTTTGAGCATCTTTTAAGTGCCCTAAACCAACATTATAAGAGGCTAAAACAAGCCATGTTTGATCTGGTTCTGGAATGTCTTTGAGTGCTTTGTCATTACGCAGTGTTTCAATAACACGGGCTGCCCCTAAAATGCTTTGTTCAGGATCTAAACGGTTGCTAATACCCATGGCCTTTGCGGTGTTGTTAGTGAGCATCATAAGTCCACGCACACCAGTTTTTGACGTGGCTTCAGGTTGCCAGTGTGACTCTTGATAGCCAATAGCTGCTAGCAGACGCCAGTCCATATTGTATTCCTGAGCAGACTGCTTAAAGAATTTTTCATACTTGGGAAGACGTTGTTGTAAATCTTGGGCGAAAGCGTAAGCACCGACATAGCCCATTTGTTCAATGTGCCCATAATAACGTTGTGCTAAACGCTCCATCAGGCCAGAGGCTTGAATCTCTGTAATAAAAGCATTGGCGGCTTGTAATAAGCTATCGTCATCTGAGCGAAATACCGCCCAGCGCTGCTCTTGAGCAGGGGCGATATCAAAGGCATGGCGCACGTTGGCAAAATAAACTTGGTTAATAGCCAGCTCATTAGAGTTGATAATACTGATATCAATTTGTTTGTCGTTGACTAGGCGAAGTAAGTCAACGCTTTCAATTGCATCAGATGTCTCAAAAATAAGTTCAGGGTGTTCTTTTTGTAGTTGTTTAAGCGCATAGGCTTGGTAGCTGCCTTTCATAACCAAAATACGCTTGCCAATTAAATCTTCCACCTTGCGCGGAAGCTTAGCGCTTTTATGGTAAATTACTTTTGGCGTAACGCTGTAATAACCTTGGCTGAAGGCAATGTATTCAGCCCTATCAGGCGTAGAAATTAATCCAGCCGCCGCTAATACAGGCTGCTGAGGATCATGTTCCTCAAGACGTTGATAGATAGCGTCAATATTATCTTGGGTTTCAATACGTAAGCGCACGCCTAGGTGATCAGCAAAGCGTTTGACCAGCTCATATTCAAAACCAGTATCGCCGTTTTCATCTTGGAAATAAGTGGCTGGGCTATTGCGTGTAATTACAATTAGCTCGCCACTGGCCAATACTTGCTGAAGTGCTGTTGTCTCTTGTCGACAAGCACTAAGCAAGACTGCGGCGCTAAATAGGAAGATAAACAGCGCATTGGATAGAACTACTGTTTTTAGTTTCTGCATAACCGCCGAGTATAGCAAAAGAAAGAGAATGGGTTGCAAAAGAATACGCAAGTAAACTGATAATCGCCCCACCTAGATTTAAGTGAATATTATAGATGGTTATTTTTGCTGTCTACGACTAGAATACAATGTCTTTTGAACTGCTTTGTTCGGGGCTGTTATTTCATGCTGATCTTGCGCGGCGCTCCAGCACTTTCTGCCTTCCGTCACGGAAAGTTACTTGAGCAACTAAACCAAAAAGTTCCTTCTATTACCGGTGTATATGCCGAATTTGCCCACTTTGTTGAAGTGAGTGCAGTGTTAAGTAGTGAAGAAGGTCAAGTCTTAAATCGTCTGCTGCATTATGGTCCAAGTACTGTAGCAAAAGAGCCACAAGGTCGCTTATTCCTTGTTGTTCCTCGTTTTGGCACCATTTCACCTTGGTCAAGTAAGGCAACGAATATTGCTAACAACTGTGGCCTAGACAAAATTGATCGTATTGAGCGCGGTATTGCTTATTATGTGGAGGGTGACTTTGATGACACCCAAGAGCAGCAAATTGCAGCCGTATTACATGATCGCATGACACAATTGGTTCTTAACTCAATGGAAGAGGCGTCAGCGTTATTTAATCATGCACAGCCTAAGCCTTTAACTGAAGTAGATATTTTATCTCAAGGCCGTTCTGCTTTAGATAAAGCCAATCTTGATCTAGGTCTGGCATTAGCTGAGGATGAAATTGATTACTTGCTTGAAAGCTTTACTAAGCTTGGACGTAATCCGCATGATGTCGAGTTGATGATGTTTGCACAAGCCAACTCAGAACATTGCCGGCATAAGATTTTTAATGCGAGCTGGGATATTGACGGGCAAGCGCAAGAAAAGTCACTGTTTAAAATGATTAAAAACACCTTCGAAATGAATAGCGAAGGTGTGCTATCCGCCTATAAAGATAACGCTTCTGTGATTACAGGCTTTACTGCAGGACGTTTTTATCCTGATCCTGTAACTAAAGAATATGGTGCTAACCAGCAGCCAGTACATATTCTGATGAAAGTAGAAACACATAACCATCCAACTGCGATTGCGCCATTTCCAGGGGCATCAACTGGCTCTGGCGGCGAGATTCGTGATGAGGGCGCAACGGGGCGTGGCTCTAAGCCTAAAGCCGGTCTATCTGGGTTTACCGTTTCTAATCTAAATATTCCAAACTTTGTGCAGCCTTGGGAAAAGCCTTATGGTAAACCTGAGCGCATTGTTACTCCGCTGGATATTATGATTGAAGGTCCACTGGGTGGTGCGGCATTTAATAACGAATTTGGACGCCCTGCATTAACAGGTTACTTTCGTACCTTTGAGCAAAGCGTTAACACTGTAAATGGTGCAGAAGTACGTGGTTATCATAAGCCTATTATGTTAGCTGGTGGATTGGGTAATATTCGTGAAGACCACGTACAAAAAGGCGAAATTGAAGTAGGTGGCAAGCTGATTGTGTTGGGCGGCCCTGCCATGCTAATTGGCCTAGGGGGTGGTGCGGCTTCTTCTATGACTACCGGATCAAGCTCGGCTGATTTAGATTTTGCTTCTGTACAGCGCGATAACCCAGAAATGGAGCGTCGATGCCAAGAAGTCATTGACCGTTGCTGGCAAATGGGTGAAAACAATCCCATTAAGTTTATTCATGACGTAGGCGCAGGTGGTCTATCTAACGCTTTACCAGAGTTAGTAAGCGACGCTGGGCGTGGTGGACGTTTCCAATTACGCAATGTGCCTAATGATGAACCGGGTATGAGCCCGCTTGAGATTTGGTGTAATGAGTCGCAAGAACGCTATGTGCTGTCTGTGGACGCAAAAGATCTAGAACGTTTTGCGGCTATTTGTGAGCGTGAGCGTTGTCCTTTTGCTGTAGTGGGTGAAGCCACTGCTGAAGAGCATCTTACCGTAGAAGACAGTCACTTCAATAATAAGCCTGTAGATATGCCACTGGATGTGTTGCTAGGTAAGCCGCCACGGATGCACCGTTCAGTTACACGTGAAACCAGCCTAACAGATGCGTTTTCTGCTCAAGATGTGACTGTTGCAGAGGCTGTGGAACGGGTGTTAAGCCATCCAGCTGTAGCAAGCAAAAGTTTCTTAATTACTATTGGCGATCGCTCAATTACAGGGCTGGTAGCGCGTGACCAAATGGTAGGGCCTTGGCAGGTACCCGTAGCGGACTGTGCGGTGACAGCGACCAGCTTTGATGTTTATACCGGCGAAGCTATGGCAATGGGCGAGCGTACTCCGTTGGCTGTGCTGGATGCGCCTGCTTCTGGTCGTATGGCGGTGGCTGAGGCTATTACTAACTTGGCGGCAGCACGCATTGCAAAAATTAGCGATATTCGCTTATCCGCCAACTGGATGGCTGCGGCAGGCCATGCTGGCGAAGATGCGCGCTTATATGACACAGTGAAAGCCGTTGGTATGGAGTTTTGTCCTGCGCTAGGAATTACTATTCCAGTAGGTAAAGACTCAATGTCAATGAAAACCAGTTGGGAAGAAGACGGTGAGAAGAAAGCCGTCATTTCTCCTCTATCCTTAGTGATCAGTGGTTTTGCACCTGTGCAGGATGTGCGTCAAACGCTAACGCCTCAGCTACGTTTAGATAAAGGTTCAAATGAGCTCTTGCTGATTGACTTAGGGCGCGGCAAAAATCGTTTAGGCGCTTCTATCTTGACTCAGGTTTATAGTCAAATGGGTCAGCAAGTCCCTGATGCCGATAGCGCACGAGATGTTAAAGCCTTTTTTGATGCGATTCAGTGCTTAAATCAAGACGGCAAGTTATTAGCCTATCATGACCGTTCAGACGGCGGTTTAATCACAACCTTGTTAGAGATGGCATTTGCTGGGCACTGTGGTTTAGATATCGCACTAGATGCGCTGTCTATTCAACCTCAAGACAGCATTGCTGCTTTATTTAACGAAGAGTTAGGTGCGGTGGTGCAGATTCGCAGCACAGATAAAGCAGCGGTATTAACCTTGTTTGAGCAGTTTGGTTTAGCCGATTGCGTGCATGTGTTAGGTAAAGCTGTTGCTGGCGAACAAGTAGGTATTCGCTTATCAACGGAGACGATTTTTGCTGAAAAGCGCAGCTTACTGCAGCGCACATGGGCAAAAACCAGTTATCACATTCAACGTTTACGCGATAATGCAGAATGTGCAGATCAAGAATTTGCTAGCCTGTTAGATGAAGCTAACCCAGGCTTATTCGCAAAACTAACCTTTGATGTGAACCAAGATATTGCAGCACCTTATATCAATAAAGGTGTTCGACCTCGCGTAGCTATTTTACGTGAGCAAGGTGTTAACGGTCAGATTGAAATGGGCGCGGCTTTTGATCGTGCAGGTTTTGCCGCAGTTGACGTACACATGAGTGATATTCTAGAAGGGCGTTTGAGTCTTGAAGACTTTAAAGGCTTAGTGGCTTGTGGCGGATTCTCTTACGGTGATGTTCTAGGTGCGGGCGGAGGCTGGGCTAAGTCAGTACTCTTTAATAGTCGAGCGCGCGATCAGTTTGAGGGCTTCTTTAATCGTACAGATAGCTTTGCTTTAGGTATTTGTAATGGTTGTCAGATGCTATCTAACCTACAAGAGTTAATTCCTGAGTCAGACATGTGGCCACGTTTTGTGCGCAATCGCTCGGAGCAGTTTGAGGCCCGTGTTGCTATGCTGGAAATTCAGGAATCGCCTTCGATTTTCTTCCAAGGTATGACAGGTACTCAAATGCCAATTGCTGTGGCTCATGGTGAAGGCTTTACCGAGTTCAGTAATGAGCAGGCGATGTTAGCGGCTGATGCTTCTGGCTGCGTTGCTGCTCGCTTTATTGATAACCATGGCGCCGTAACAGAAGGCTATCCCGCTAACCCTAATGGCTCTCCACGTGGTATTACAGGGCTGACCTCTGGTAATGGTCGTGTAACCATAATGATGCCTCATCCTGAGCGTGTATTCCGTGCCGTTAATAACTCTTGGCACCCAGATGAGTGGCAAGAAGATGCCGGTTGGATGCGTATGTTCCGTAATGCTCGCGTATGGGTAGATTAACTCATAATGCCTAATGAAAAGCCGGACTTAGTGTTCGGCTTTTTTATATTAAATGGTAGCGAAATAGCGCTAAATACTGCTGTAAATGTTCGACGAGCCAGACATTACAGCGTTCTTGGTTGGTATCTAACCAGTGATCTAGCCTTTCAGTGAATACAGTATCTTGCCAATGGCTCATGCCCAGTAAGTAATTTTGATAAAAATCCTTAGGTGCAAAGGCTAAAAGCGCTTTGGCCATTTGTTGCTGAGTAGTTTTATCAGTCGCTTCAAAATACGTCCAAACACCTGATCGGCTACCTTGTGCAAACCATGTTTGTGTTTCAATAAATACAAATAAGGCGGAAGGTAGGTTGTAATACTTAAGCGTAAAATCAGTCAGTGGATTTGAGCTGAGTATGTTGGCAATTTCAGCTAGGTGTTGTACGTCGCTGCTATCTAATAGTTTTTGAATATAACGTGCTGAAAAACGAGACAAAGAATGTTCTCCTATGACGCCATTGGCGTTTTTCAGTCAAAGAATAGTAAAAACTTGTCGAAAAACAAAGGAGTGTTACTATCTTTAATAAAGAATAAGAGAGCTAAATTATGTTGCTAGATATGGTACACAGAGTAAGGTCCTATCAGCCTAAAACGATTAAAGTAGCTTCACATGTTCCTCAGGCGGCTGTTTTGGTGCCTATTACTGAGTCTACTCATCCTCAGGTTATCTTAACGCAGCGTGCTACTGGACTTTCTACACATAGTGGTGAGGTGGCTTTTCCTGGTGGCCATTATGAGCAGCAGGATGTTGATCTTATCGCTACAGCTTTACGTGAGGCTCATGAGGAAGTGGGCTTGCTTCCTGAACGTGTTAAGGTGGTTGGCCCTTTAAGCACATTAATGTCGAAACACGGCGTGAGTGTGACGCCCTATGTTGGTTTGGTGGCAGAACATACAGAGTATGTGGCAAATGAAAGTGAGATAGCCGCTATTTTTTCTGTTCCTTTATCATTTTTTGCAGATGATGCCCGCGAAATGACTCATCGAATAGATTATCAAGGGCGCAGTTGGTATGTACCTAGTTACCAATTTGAGGGATATAAAATCTGGGGTTTAACTGCCATCATGTTGGTGGAACTCACCAATCTAGTGTTTGGTGCAGATATCGATCTGCACCGGCCGCCAGTTGGAAAGCTTAAAATCATTTAATAAGGATAATAAAAAATGAAATATCGTTTAGCTAACCGTAGTGTTGAAGCTCACCCAGATAGCTGGATTGCACCCTCGGCCGATGTTATAGGTAGTGTTCGTTTAGATGCAGGTGCTAGCGTTTGGTTTGGTGCCGTATTGCGTGGAGATAATGAGCTGATTCATATTGGGGAAAATGCCAACGTGCAAGATGGCACAGTGATTCATACGGATATTGGTTATCCCTTAATCTTAGGTAAAGGTGTGACCATTGGACATAATGTGGTGCTGCATGGCTGCACAGTAGGTGACTACAGCTTAATTGGCATTAATGCAGTGATATTAAACGGTGCAAAAATAGGTAAATATTGCTTAATTGGCGCTAATAGTTTGGTACCTGAAGGCAAAGAAATCCCAGATGGTAGCTTGGTTATGGGGTCACCAGGCAAGGTGGTTCGTCAATTAACACCTGAGCAAATGAAAGGCTTAGAAGCCAGTGCAGCGCACTATGTGCAAAATGCACAGCGTTATAAAAAAGACTTAGTAGCTGAGTAAACTCCTTCCATATAGCCTAAGTAAATAGGCTAGGTTTATTTTTCTTTTGAAAGATCAGCTTGGATTAAAACCCTATTGGTAGGAGTATTTATGTCTATAGATTTTAATGCAGCCCACCAACATGATGCTTATACAGGGCGTGATGCACAAGATTCTTGGATAGCGCTCATGGCGTCTTTAGTGGATGCGCGCAATAAGAACGTGGCTGATATTGGCTGTGGTGGAGCTGTTTACTCAAGGGCTTGGGTAGAGCTTGGCGCTAAGCAAGTTGCTGCTATTGATTCTTCTAAAGTTATGCTTGAAGATGCCCAGCGTGAAACCAAAGGCATAGCACAAATAAAGGTGTTAGAAGGAGAAGCCTTGGCTAGCGGACTAGCCAATAAAAGCCAAGATATTGTTTTTCAGCGCGCTTTGATTCATCACTTATCCTTAGAAGATCAATTACATTGCTTTGCTGAGTCTTACCGTGTGTTAGCCGCTAATGGGGTCTATATTATTCAAGATAGAACCCAAGAAGATGTGCGCTATGCGGGGAGTCCTGAGCATATTCGTGGTTATTTGTTTGAATGCTTCCCACGCTTGTTAACCTTTGAGGCTAAGCGACGGCCTACGGCTGAATTGGTTAAACAAGGACTTAAATCAGTCGGTTTTCGATCTGTAAAACAGTTAAGTTTTTGGGAGGACCGCTTGCTATATCCCAATATTGAGGCATTACAGCAAGAGTTTAGTGCGCGTAAGGGGCGTTCTATCTTGCATGAATTAACCGATGCTGAACTGGAACAGTTAATTGCGTATATTTCGCCAAAAGTAACGGCGCATATGCCATTAATGGATAAAGATTCTTGGACTATTTGGGTTGCCCAGAAATAGTGTATGCAATAGGTATGAAATTTAAGAAAAGATGACAAAACGTTTTATTATAACAGGTGGACCTGGTAGCGGAAAAAGTACCTTACTAGCGTATTTGGCTGCGCAAGGCATACAGACTAGTATTGAAGCGGGGCGTGCTATTATTCAAATGCAAGAGCGTATTGGCGGTAGTGCTTTGCCTTGGCGCTCACCTGAAAAATTTGCCGAGCAAATGTTAACCTGGGAAGTTTATTCTTATGAACTAGCCAAGGATGATATCTGTTTATATGATCGAGGCGTGCCAGACATTCTTGGTTATTTAAATTTATCTCAGCTACCCATTCCAGAATATCTAAAAAAAGCCGCTGAGCTGTATCCTTATCAACCACAAGTGCTTATTGCGCCACCGTGGTTTGAGATCTATTGTCAAGATGAGCAACGCAAG
The DNA here is from genome assembly GCF_047470865.1 of Pseudomonas sp. F1_0610. NCBI lineage: Bacteria > Pseudomonadati > Pseudomonadota > Gammaproteobacteria > Pseudomonadales > Pseudomonadaceae > Pseudomonas > Pseudomonas sp. F1_0610. Next base: position 35,603 of record NZ_JAZDRH010000010.1, on the reverse strand, counting down.
CAAGACTATCCATTAGCGGTAAAAACCTACCAAGCAATGTGTGATATCTATACCGAGCTTGGTTATCAACTCTATGAGTTGCCTAAAGCCAGCGTCGAGGAGCGCGCTGACTTTGTGCATAAAGTTATTAGCTTACAGGTTGAAAACTAGCAATATCTGTTGCTAGTAAATCAATGGCTTCTTTTACATCGTTTAGGCTGAGTTTGGTCTTTTTGTTGGAGAGTGTTTCGCCGTTAGCGCGCATAATCACACGCACCACAGGTTGACGTGAGTTTGAATCAACAAATTCAGCTTCAAAAAAGATGCTACTACGAATGTCTCGCCCACCCATTGCATACTCAGCGCCAGACACTATCGCCATTACAGGCAGGACCTCATAAGGTTGGAAAGACTCTGTTTTTAGATCTACCCGAGTGATAGCGCCTTGGAAAATTAAGGCGTTATGTTTGTTTGCTGGCGTCTGGATTTTTTCTTCTTGTTTATTTAAGGCTAATTCAACCTGTTTATTGGCATAATTTAGGATATTTTTTAGGGTTCCTTTAGTAATTTGTTCAGACTTGGCAGGTAGTGGATGATATTGAATGGGGGTGTAAATAATCTGTCCGTATTGGCTAAGTTCTACTTCAGGGTTTACCCAGCGCAAGGCTTTACGTCCTGAGTCGGCTTCAATCACCGTTAAGCCATCATAGTTGGATAAAAAACTACCATATTCATTAGGTTTGGCAATTTTTTGACTGCAACCTGTTAAGAGTGTCAAAGCTAATAAAGAGCTGCCAATAATTAACTTACGCATGAGATATCCTAGGACTAAAAATGCACTCATCATAAGAGCTAAGGGTTAATTGGGTAGGGAAAATATTTTACAATTTATTTATATTATGCTCAGAGCCATAACACTTTATGGCGTTGGCTAGACTAAATAAACAGAGGTGTGCTTTGTCTATACCAGAGAACGAGAAGCCAGTAGCTTCGCCTTGTGTGAGCATTTGCGCTTTAGATATTGATGATATTTGCATGGGCTGTTACCGCACAGGCCAAGAAATTAGTTATTGGGGAAAAATGAGTAACGAAGAAAAGCGCGAAGTTTTACGTCGTTGCGTAGAGCGAGAAAATAAAAGCTTTAAACCTTATCCTCTGTAAAACGCTAAGTTGCAGTATATTGTTACAGTTTTGTCAAACTGATAGAAAAATTTAGTTTCGTGTAAGCTCTTGCTAGCCTAGATTAGCATTTTACGTGTAGAGTAGGGCTTCTATAGGTTGCAAGAGGACGCAAAATGCCTTCCATAGGTACTCCCCTGTCAAATAAGGCCACACGAGTGTTGCTCTGTGGTGCAGGAGAGCTAGGTAAAGAAGTAACTATTGAATTACAACGATTAGGCGTTGAAGTGATTGCTTTAGATCGTTATGCCAATGCACCTGCCATGCAGGTTGCGCATCGTAGTTACGTAGTGGATATGTTAGATGGTGATGTATTGCGCGCCATTATTGAACAAGAACAACCACATTACATAGTTCCCGAAATTGAAGCCATTGCGACTAAAACATTAGCCGCGCTTGAAAAAGATGGCTTTACTGTCATACCTACCGCAAGGGCTACTCAGCTCACTATGGATCGCGAAGGCATTCGCCGTCTTGCCGCGGAAGAATTAGAACTTCCGACCTCTCCTTACCACTTTGCGGACAACTTTGATGAATACCAACAAGCGGTTGCTGCATTAGGTTATCCATGCGTAGTTAAACCCCTAATGAGCTCTTCTGGTAAGGGACAAAGTGTTTTACGTAGTGCAGAAGATTTACAAACAGCTTGGGACTATGCACAAGAAGGTGGTCGGACAGGTGCAGGGCGGGTCATTGTTGAAGGCTTTATTGATTTTGACTATGAAATAACCTTGCTCACTGTGCGTCATGCGCAAGGTGTTTTATTCTGTGATCCTATTGGTCATCGACAAGAAGATGGCGATTACCAAGAATCATGGCAACCTCAAATTATGAGTGAAGCGGCACTTGAGGAGGCTCAGCGAATTGCGCGTGCGATTACTGACGATTTAGGTGGTCGCGGTGTATTTGGTGTTGAGTTATTTGTCAAAGGCGACCAAGTGTGGTTTAGCGAAGTCTCCCCACGCCCGCATGATACAGGTTTGGTCACGCTAATATCGCAAAACTTATCTGAGTTTGCCTTACATGCGCGGGCTATTTTAGGTTTGCCGATTCCTTATGTTCGCCAGTATGGGCCTGCTGCTTCGGCAGTGATTATGGCCGAAGGTTGCTCAGAAGAAACAGTTTTTTCTAACTTGGGCATTGCGTTATCTGAACCAGACACTGCTTTACGCTTATTTGGTAAGCCTGATGTCGATGGTAAGCGTCGTATGGGGGTGGCTTTAGCCCTTGATGAAAATATAGAAGCTGCTCGTGCGAAGGCAAATCAATCGGTTCGCTCAATCGGTATTCAACTCTAATGAAATTAGCTAAGGGTGGAAGCTCTTAGCTAATATCGTCTTAGCCTACTCTGGCAACTGTTTTTAAATAAAAGCCATTATTTCGTTACCCTTTTTAGCAAATTAGTTTTTGCTGGAGTAAGACGCTTGCCTTGCTTTTTGTAGGCATATCACACCCATGGTTATGTTTTATCTTTAGCAATCTAGCTAAATCTTAGGTTAAGATTTTAATTCCTTTTTGATATAAAATTATCTTTACTTATTATTTTAGGTTATTCTGCGCCTGATCTATAGTGTGCAAAATAATAGTATGTAAGAGATTTAATTATGCACAGTTCTTGGATTAACCGCATTGTCATTGCAGGTCTATTGTCATTTCTTGCTTTAACTCAAGGCTGCTCGCCTGAACAGGAAGTGACAGCTACTGAATCGAGTGAAAAATTAGAAGAAGTGCGCTTGGCTTGGGCGGGCGGCCCGCGTATATGGGTATTAGGGCAAATAGATAAGTCGTTTGATCAAGCACTAGGCGTACCTGTTAAATGGGTTGAATTTGCCTCTGGTGCTGAAGTATTAAGTTTGTTTGCAGCCAATGAAATTGATATTGCTCGTTTTGGTAATAACCCAGCTATAGCAGGAATTAGTCGTGGTTTACCTATTGAGATCATAGGGTTAGAAGGGCTGGTTGCCACTAGCGAAAAACTCATGGTTAAACCTGAAATTAAACAACTAAATGATTTAGCTGGTAAAACTGTTGCCTTCCCAGCCAACTCCACTGCTCAGTTTGCATTAGAAGCAGCGCTTGAAGTGCAGGCCATTGATAAAAAAAGCATTCGCTTATTGCCTTTAAAGCCAGCTGAAATTGTGGCAGCGTGGAATCGTGGTGATATTGATGCGGCTTATGTCTGGGCACCATTTTCGTTGGAGTTAGAAAAGCAAGGGGCGCACGCCATTTATCAAACAATAGATTTAAAACAACACGGCATTATTGTGTATAACAACTTTGTCGTACGTAAAGAGTTTGCGCAGCAACATCCAGCACTAGTTTCAGCATTTTTGCGTAACTACCAGGCTAAGGTTGATGAGTATCAGAATGCGCCAGAAGAGGCTATTTCTAAATTGGCTCGACATTTGAGTTTACCAGCAGAGCAGGTGCGCGCTAGTTTGTCCGGTATTGAATATATACCACTAGAGCAGCAAGCCACTAAGGTGTATTTAGGTTCTATTAATCATGATAAGAACAGTGGTATTGCTCAGTCTGCGCTTGATATTGCTGATTTTTTGATTCGCACAGGTGAAATTCGTGTTCAAGATAAGCCTGAAAGCTATGCCGATTTTATCAATAATCAATACCTAATTGATGCTGTTAGCGTACAAGAGCCGTAATCATGACTAAGCTTTATTTACGTAGTATTAGCTTGTTTGCAGTGGTTGTGGTTATTGCTGTATGGCAGTTATCAAGCGGTATGGGGTGGATAGCTTCTAGCTTGCTTTTATCGCCATCTGAGTTGGTCAAATCAGTGCCTGATTTAGTTTCTAATGGTTATCGCCTTGTGCCGCTGTATGAACATATTTGGGTGAGCTGTGCGAGAGCATTCTCTGCATTTTTGATGGCTATTGTGCTGGGCGTTCCTTTAGGTTTGATAATGGGACGCAGCCCTGTGCTTAACGCCATATTAGATCCTTTTGTGCAATTTCTTCGACCTATTCCCAAAATAGCCTTGATCCCTTTAGTGGTGCTCTGGCTTGGTATTGGCGAAGGTTCAAAGTTTTTTCTTATTTTTATAGCCACTTTTTTGAGTGTCGTTGTTGGGGCTGCTGCGGCGAGTCGTGATATTCCAGAAGATTTATTAAGAGCGGCCAGAAATCTAGGTGCATCGCCAGTGCAAATAATTGTGCGTGTCATTTTGCCTTATAGTTTGCCTGCTTTATTTACAACAGCTCGGCTTTCTATTGGTATTGGTTGGACGTCGTTAGTCGCTGCTGAAATGGTTGCCGCAACATCTGGACTAGGCTGGATGATTTTGAATGCAGGTAATTATTTACGTACAGATGTGGTTATCTTGGGCATTATTATTTTAGGTGGCATTGGCTATTTGCTGGATTTCTTACTAATTAAATTACAAGCCCGCTGGGTGCCTTGGGCGGGGAAGGATTTTTAATGAGTGCGCATGTTGAGTTTATTAATGTAAGCAAGGAATTTATCAGTCCTAGTGGCCAGCAAAATCAGGTTTTAAAAAATCTTAATCTTTCTATTAATAAAGCTGAGTTTGTTTGTCTGTTAGGACCTTCAGGTTGTGGCAAGTCAAGCTTGCTAAATCTTTTAGCAGGTTTTGAACAAGCCAATTCAGGGCAGATCGTAGTTAAGGGTAATTTAGTGCGCGAACCCAGCCCAGAACGGGCTGTGGTTTTTCAGAAGCCACAATTATTTCCTTGGTTGAATGTGCGGCAAAATATTGCTTTTGCACTAACAATGAGAGGCGCGAATGAGCAGAGCTATCAGGCGGTGGTTGACTACTACATGGAGCAAGTAGGGCTAAAACGCTTTGCAGAGCACGCTGTTTGGCAATTATCAGGTGGAATGAAGCAAAGAGTGGCACTAGCTAGAGCATGGGTGCAACAATCAGATGTCTTGTTAATGGATGAACCGTTTGCCGCCTTGGATGCACAAACACGCCTATTGATGCAAGAGATGTTAGTGCAGTTATGGCAAGCTAATAAAACAACAGTTTTATTTATTACCCATGATGTTGATGAAGCTTTGTTATTAGCTGATCGAATAGTTTTAATGACAGGGCAGCCAGGGCAAATAACGCAAGAAATCAACGTTGATTTTTCGCGACCAAGACGCCTTGAGCAGTTAATGGCTGATGCACGCTATATTGCCTTAAAACAGCATATTTTGAATGTTTTGCGTGTGGAAGTAGCACGCCTAATGCAATTAGGTTGAACTTGTGGAAGAAAATCAAAAAACACCTATGTTAGGTATTATTGGCGGTATGGGCCCCTATGCCGCGTTGGATTTACAACGTAAGATTTTAGATATTAGAAATGCACAGTGCGATCAAGACCATGTGCCTATGTTGGTATGGAATAACGGTGTTATTCCTGATCGTCAGTTGGCGCTAAAGGGGATGGGGGAGTCACCTCTAAACGCTATTTTAGAAGGCGTTTTATTATTAGAGCGCGCTGGAGTAAAGAGAATAGCTATTGCCTGCAATACGGCACATTACTGGCATGCTGAGCTACAAAAAGAAACAACAGTTAAGATTTTTCATATTGCACAAGAAGTAGTCAAAACACTACAAAATACTCAAAGTACAGCAGGCACAATTGGCATTATTGCAACCCAAGGAGCGTTGGATGCTAATTTGTATCAATCTATCTTATCTAAAGCAGGATATCGGGTTTTACTGAATAGTTTGGATACTATGGACAACTTCTTTATGAAAGGTTGTTACTTGGTGAAGCAGGGACAGCTAAAAGAAGGTGCCCATTTGATTGAAAACTGTGCGCAAGAGCTAATTGAGGCGGGAGCACAGTATTTACTGCTAGCCTGCACAGAGATTCCATTAGCATTACAAAGTATCAATTCTAAGTACTTAGTGTATGCCATAGATCCAACAGAGGTACTGGCTAAAGCCTGTGTGCAGTGGTACCTACAAGAAACAACAAAGAATATTTGATGTAACAACTAGTTAATAGAAAGAGTTAGTCAGTTTTTTTATACTGGTAAAAAATATAGACTATCCTTGCCGTGAAAAAAATACTTCAGACTAAATGGTCCAGCCCACACTTTCTAGAATATATCCAGCCGCATTTAGCGGCTTTAGCCAGTGCTTCGCCTAAACTTAACTGTGTGGACTTCTCTGGAATAGTTATAGGCCCTGATTCTGATTTGGATACTCTGCGTGGGTTAAGTCTACATCAAGCCCAGATTAAAGCGGTTAATTTTAGCCATGCTGTGCTGGCGACCTCGTTTAACCACAGCTGCTTGGAACAAGTTGACTTTGCTTATGCTCAATTGGATTACTGTGCTTTTAATCAAGCGCGCATTGAAAAATCAAGCTTTCTGCATGCACAGATTCTAGCTAATATGGATGATGTAGTCTGCGTAGATTGTATTTTTGACTCGGCACTGTTTATTGCAGGCATGGCTGGAATGGAGTTTGGTGGGCGTAGAGCGACATTTATTAATTGTGACTTTACAGCGGCTATTTTCCAAGCAGTTGCTTTTCGAGCGGCTCGTTTTATTGACTGTACTTTTTATAAAACACAGTTTGTAAGCTGTGATTTAAGAGGAATGAAGGTGCAAGGGGGGACCGCCTTGCAGCCACAGCAATTTAAGTTAATGACAGTACCTAAAGGTGTTTGCTAGCACCTTAGTGGTTAGCCATTGTTTTTTTAGTGTTTTTAAGATCACGAGCGAGCACAGAGATAATACGATTGTCACGAATTTCTAAGGTTTCTAGGTAATACTGCCCAAGCTTTAAGCAAACAGGACCGTCAGGAAGATCTTCTAAATGTTCAGTAATCAAACCATTGATAGTCTTAGGGCCATCTAGTGGAAGCTGCCAGTTAATTTCTTTATTGAGCTCGCGTACATGCGCTGTGCCATCAATAATATAGCTACCATCCTCTTGCAAACTGGCTTCAGGCTCATGGCGATTTTCAGGCGCACTAAAGTCGCCTACAATTTCTTCAAGAATATCTTCCAAAGTAACAATGCCTTCAACGTCACCATACTCGTCAACCACAATGGCGAAACGACGTTTTTGTTGTTGAAAGTTTAATAGTTGAATCGACAGTGGTGTGCTTTCTGGAATGAAATAAGGCTCATTGCATGCGCTTTGTAAATCTTCATGGGTCAGTTTGTTCAGGGTAAGTAAGCGCGCTATTTGGCGCATATGAATAACGCCAAGAATCTGATTAATATTATCCCTATAAAGAGGTATACGTGTATGAGTAGTAGTACGTAGTTGCCAAACAATAGTATTTAAATCACTGTTAAGATCAATTCCAAAAACCTCATTGCGGGGGATAAGAATGTCATTGACAGTAATCTTTTCTAAATCCAGCACACCTAACATCATTTCTTGGCCATTATGCGCAAGGCTGGCTTGTGAGTCGCGCACAATGGCACGTAATTCTTCACGAGAAAGTGCGTCTGAGGTTTTAAGGCTAGTATTAACACCTAGCATGCGTAGTAAAATATTGCTAATAGTTGAGGTTAGCCAAACGGCGGGTGCTAGAATAAACATCAGAACTTTAAGTACGCGTGCTGCAGGGTAAGCGACAAGCTCAGGACGCAGGGCCGCCAAGGTTTTAGGTGTAATTTCACCAAAAATAAGGACTAAGATTGTCATGCCAGCAGTGGCAATTACAACACCAGCTTCACCCCAAAACTTGACGCAAACAACAGTAGCAATGGAGGCTGCTAAAATATTAACAACGTTATTGCCAACTAAAATAGTACCAAGCATACGATCAGGTTTACTCAGTAGTTCACTGGCTAGCTTTGCGCCTTTATGGCCTTCACGTGTTTTATGGCGTAAACGATAACGGTTCAGGCTAAGCAAACCAGTTTCGGAACTGGAGAAGAATGCAGAGCACAAAATTAAAAAAATCAAAAGGCCAATAAGATAGCCGATATCCATGTCATTCACAGTCAGCAATTACCTTAAGCTGGAAAAATATATTCAAGAACTAATTTGCTACCAAAATAAGCGAGCATTAACAAACAAAAGCCAGCTAATGTCCAGCGAATGGCTTTATGTCCACGCCATCCTAGGCGATAGCGACCCCACAATAATACGGCAAATACTACCCAAGCAAGGCAGGATAATAAGGTTTTGTGCGCTAAGTGCTGCGCTAAAAAATTTTCAAGATAAATAGCCCCAGTCATTAGTGATAAGCTTAAGAAAAGCCAGCCAGCACTTAAAAAGGCAAAGAGCAGTGACTCCATGGTTTGCAATGGCGGAAAAAGTTTGATTAGGCGTGATATAGGGCGCTTACGTAGTTGTTGCTCTTGATTAAGCAAAAGTAAAGATTGAAAAACGGCAATGATAATCATGCCAGAGGCTAAGATTGAAAAAAGAATATGTGCCAAAATACCTGGGTGTTCTTGAATAGGGTTCACGGTGCCAGCTGGAATAAATGTTGAAAGCAATACAGTAACCCCACTAATGGCAAAAAGTGGCGAAAGCAGCATTTGCAATGGCATACGCGTGCAGCCAATTAACATAACAGCTACTACAGTTATAGCCGTTAGGCTAGCAGCATTAAAAAAACTTAGGGCTAAACCTGAGGGTAAAAAAACCTGTGGAAATAAGGCAAATGAATGAGCAATCAAGCCTAAAAAACCAATGACGATAAAAAAGGTATTATTCAGGCTATTTTTACGCCATAGGCAGTAGCCTTGGTAGAAGCTGGCGGCAAGATATAAGCTGGCAGCGATAAGATGTAACCACAAACTAGACATATAAACTTTACATTCACAGTAAGATCAATATCATGTGAGTTTCGCACAGAGTGCTTAAGCAAGAAAGACTTAAAACAAATAAGTGCGAGAAACTTTTACTTATAATGAAAAAAAGAGTACGCCTTTTAGCGACTTTCTGCATTATAAATCGAATAACCTTTGACAGTATGCCTACGCATCCATAGAATACCGCGCCTATGTTGAATGGACCGATTCCTCCTCACGTTGATCCTCGTAAATTAGCTGATCGTGGCATTAGCCTTAACGGCAGCCTGCCTTTGGCACAGTTTACAAGGGTTTGCGATTTGTCGACACATGCTACTGGTAATGTACTAGTAAATGTGACCTTTAGTCGCGACCAGCAAAAAGCTGTTATAATACAGCTTGATCTTACTACTGAGGTCGGGATGGTTTGCCAGCGTTGTCTGGAAGAAGCCGCTTTGCCATGTCAGGGTAGTTTTAGCTACGCAGTGATATGGCCAGGCACGGATGATTCACAGTTGCCGAAAGGCTACGACGTACTGGAAGTGGGGGAAGAGCCCCTGGATTTGCATGCGCTAATCGAGGATGAGCTGTTGCTGAGCTTGCCGATTGTGCCGATGCATCCAAGTGACGAATGTCGGCCGCCAGTTGAGCTTGAAGAACCTGAGCTTGACGAGGAAGAGGTAAAAAAGTCCAACCCGTTCAGTATATTGGCGCAATTAAAGCGTGACCCAAACGTTTAGGAGTTAATTATGGCTGTTCAGCAGAACAAAAAATCTCGTTCAGCGCGCGATATGCGCCGTTCACACGATGCACTAACTGAAAATGCATTGTCTGTAGAGAAAAGCACTGGTGAAGTGCATTTACGTCACCATGTATCACCAACTGGTGTGTACCGTGGTCGTCAAATTGTGAGCAAGGATTCTGCCGAGTAAATCTTGACAGCTCCAATTGTTGCAGTTGATGCGATGGGCGGGGACTATGGTCCTCGCTGCATTGTACCTGCTTGTATTACAGCGCTAAAAGCGCACCCGTCATTAAAACTGATCCTTGTAGGTCAGTCCGCTGTTTTAGAAAAAATTCTTTCTCATTATTCTTTAGCTGATAAACAACGCCTTTCTGTGGTTGATGCATCTGAATGCATTGCTATGGATGAGTTGCCTTCACAGGTGATTCGGGGAAAAACTAATTCCTCAATGCGAGTAGCTGTTCAGTTAGTTAAAGAGGCAAAGGCTGATGCTATCGTGAGTGCCGGCAATACAGGGGCGCTTATGGCTTTGTCGCGTCTTGAATTGGGTACTTTTGAAGGAATTCATCGGCCTGCCATTATTACGGCGCTACCAACTGAGCAGGGACGTTCCTATATGTTAGATCTTGGAGCAAATGTGGATTGCTCTGCTGATAACCTAGTGCAGTTTGCGCTCATGGGGGTGGCAGCGTTAGAGGCAGAGGGTCTGTCTAGCCCTAAAGTTGCTCTGCTTAATATAGGTACAGAAAATATTAAAGGTACGCAGGCAGTGAAGGCTGCAGATGAGCTACTGCAACGAATGCCTAGTGTTAACTATATAGGTTATATTGAAGGTGATGGCTTGTTCCGCGGTGAAGCTGATCTGATTGTCTGTGATGGTTTTGTAGGAAACGCTATCTTAAAATCAGCAGAAGGTATGGTGCAGATGATTGGTGGTCAGGTGCGTGAGCAGCTAGGCCGTGGTCTGCGCGCCTTGTTAATGAAATGGTTGTCCATTCCTGTTTGGCGCGCCTTATCTAAAACACTTAAGCCCGCGCAATATAATGGTGCCTGCTTACTGGGTTTGAATGGAGTGGTTATAAAAAGCCATGGCTCGGCGACTCATGAAGCCTTTGAATATGCAATTGAAGCAGCCGTTAATGCAGCTCAACGTAATGTTTATGAACGTATGCAAGAACGTTTAGCCTTTTTATTGGCAGAATGTGACCATAGCGGCGCCTCTATCATCCAATAGTCGATTTGTGATGACTTATAGGTCATGGCACACTTATTTGCTGAATAACTGATGAAGGTTTTTATGACTGCATCTCTTGCGTTCGTATTTCCAGGACAAGGTTCTCAAGTGGTTGGGATGTTGGGTGAGTTAGCTCAAGAACACCCTATTATTCTTGATACCTTTGCTCAAGCATCAGAGGCTTTAGGTTATGACCTATGGGCTCTGTGTCAAAATGGTCCAGCAGAATCGCTGAATCAAACTGATAAGACTCAACCCGCTATTTTAACGGCGTCTATTGCGCTATGGCGTTTATGGCAAGCGCAAGGCGGTGCTCAGCCTGCTTATGTCGCTGGTCATAGTTTGGGGGAGTATTCTGCTCTTGTCGCAGCGGAAAGTTTATCGCTTGCAGAAGCGGTAAAGCTTGTCGAGTGGCGTGGGCAATTAATGCAGCAAGCGGTTCCAGCTGGTGAAGGTGGTATGGCTGCAGTACTAGGTCTTGATGATGCTGACGTGCAAGCGGCTTGTGACGAAGCAGCGCAAGGGCAGGTTGTTAGTGCTGTTAACTTTAACGCCCCTGGTCAAGTGGTTATTGCCGGTAGCGCAGCGGCTGTCGAGCGTGCCATTGAGGCCTGTAAGGCGCGTGGTGCTAAACGTGCTTTAGCATTACCGGTCAGCGTGCCTTCTCATTGTGCGTTAATGAAGCCAGCAGCTGAAAAGCTGGTTGCTGCGGTTAATGCTATTGCATGGAAAATGCCAAATATCGCATTAGTACAAAACGTAACAGCCAGTAAAGCAGCTGATTTGGATTCATTAAAAGAAGATTTATTGGCTCAATTATACAGTCCAGTGCGTTGGGTAGAATCTATGGTTTACCTTGCCGCGCAAGGTATTACTGAGGTGGTTGAGTGTGGTCCGGGTAAGGTTTTATCGGGGCTAAACAAGCGTTGTATTAAAGGCGCTAATACCTATAATCTTGAATCAGCAGAAGGTCTTGCTGCTGCTTTAGATGCTCTGAAATAAGGAGTCGCTTGTGAGTTTAGAAGGAAAAGTAGCGCTAGTAACTGGTGCTAGTCGTGGTATTGGTCAGGCGATTGCGCTTGAATTAGGTCGCTTAGGTGCAACGGTGGTAGGTACAGCTACATCTGAGAAAGGTGCGCAAGCTATTACAGAAACCTTAAAAGCGAATAGTATTCAAGGTGCTGGCTTAGTGTTAAATGTCAGTGATGATGCTTCTGTGGCGGCTACCTTAGAAAAGCTACAAGCAGACTTTGGGCAACCACTGATTTTAGTCAATAACGCAGGTATTACTCGCGATAATCTAATGCTGCGTATGAAAGATGACGAGTGGTATGATGTTATTGATACTAATCTAAACAGCATGTTTCGTTTATCTAAAGCCGTTATGCGTGGTATGACGAAGGCACGTTGGGGGCGTATTATCAATATTAGTTCTGTGGTAGGCTCTATGGGTAATATGGGGCAAGCTAACTACGCAGCAGCTAAGGCGGGAGTTGAAGGTTTTGGACGTGCGTTGGCGCGTGAAATTGGTTCTCGTGGCATTACAGTTAATGCGGTAGCGCCAGGCTTTATTGATACGGATATGACCCGTGAATTACCAGAAGAACAGCGTCAGGCGCTGTTAACCCAGATTCCATTAGGACGTTTAGGGCAAGCAAAAGAGATTGCTACTGTAGTGGCTTTTTTAGCGTCCGATGATGCCGGCTATATCACAGGGGCAACAATTCCTGTGAATGGCGGCATGTATATGAGTTAAAATAGATTTTTTGTGACTAGTGGTTATAATCCTTAGTCATAAATGCAGTTTACTGAGCTTTGGGCACAGTTAATTTGAAGTAGGGTTGTTGCAGTAAAGGGCAAGCCGTTAGCTTATCACTTGAAATAAGCGAAACCCTTTTTATACACTATGCGGCAGCCTGGGTTGCCCGGATATTTTCCATTTAGGAGTTACACATGAGTACTATTGAAGAACGCGTTAAGAAGATTGTTGCTGAACAATTAGGCGTTAAAGCTGAAGAAGTAACTAACAGTGCATCTTTTGTTGAAGATTTAGGCGCTGACTCTCTTGACACTGTTGAATTAGTAATGGCTCTAGAAGAAGAATTTGAGACTGAAATTCCTGATGAGCAAGCTGAAAAAATCACTACTGTTCAAGAAGCGATTGATTACGTTACAGCGCACGCTTAATTTGGAACAGCGGTTCTGAATATGAAAAGCCGCACGACCTTGTAGGCGTGCGGCTTTTCTTTGTCAGTCAAAAGCAGAAGAGGTTATCGCCATGTCGCGTAGACGTGTTGTGGTTACCGGAATGGGAATGGTGACTCCGCTAGGTGTCGATGTTGCATCAACCTGGGCAGGGATTCTCGCTGGTAAAAGTGGAATTGGTCCTATTGAACACATGGACACCACAGCTTTCACTACCCAATTTGGTGGTTCAGTGAAAGGTTTTGATGTTTCACAATATATGCCAGAAAAAGATGCACGCCGACTAGATTTGTTTATTCAATATGGTTTGGCTGCCAGCTTACAGGCAATTGAGGATGCAAAACTTGAAATTACAGATGCTAACCGTGAGCGTATAGGTGTTGCTTTAGGTTCAGGCATTGGTGGTTTGCCCAACATTGAAAATACAGGCAAGACGCTAGCTGAGTCAGGCCCTAGACGTATTTCACCATTCTTTGTACCCGGTTCTATTATCAATATGTTGTCAGGCACTTTATCTATCCAGTTGGGATTAAAAGGGCCTAGTTATGCGGTAACTACTGCGTGCACAACAGGTACACATAGCATTGGTATGGCTGCACGTAATATTGCGTACGGCGAAGCAGATGTGATGATTGCAGGGGGTTCAGAAATGGCAACCTGTGGTTTGGGATTGGGTGGCTTTGCAGCAGCGCGAGCACTCTCCACTCGAAATGACGACCCTCAAGGTGCTAGCCGTCCATGGGATAAAGACCGTGATGGTTTTGTTTTGTCAGATGGTGCAGGTGCCTTAGTGCTGGAAGAGTACGAATATGCTAAAGCGCGGGGAGCTACTATTTATGCCGAGCTCATTGGCTTTGGTATGAGTTCTGACGCTTATCATATGACGGCACCTTCAGAAGATGGTGATGGTGCAGCACGCTGTATGGCTGCTGCTTTGCGTGATGCAGATATTCAACCTAACGAAGTTCAGTATGTTAATGCGCATGGCACATCAACGCCTTTAGGCGATCTCGTTGAGGTAACAGCACTTAAACGTGTGTTTGGCGAGCATGCTTATAAACTAGTTGTTAGCTCAACTAAATCTATGACAGGGCATTTGTTAGGGGCAGCAGGCGCTATTGAGGCTATTTTCAGCATTCTTGCTCTGCGTGATCAGGTTGCTCCGCCAACAATTAACCTAGAAAGCCCAAGCGAAGGTTGTGATCTTGATTTTGCTGCTAACCAACCTAAGCCAATGGTAATAGATACTGTGCTATCTAACTCCTTTGGTTTTGGTGGTACTAATGGCAGTTTAATTTTTCGCAAAATCTAAGCATGTCAATTTGGCTTAATGGTCAGCTAGCGGAAACTATTTCCCTAGCTGATCGCGGTTTAGCTTATGGTGATGGTGTTTTTGAAACCATGAAGGTGGTGGATGGAAAAATTCCATTATTAGATTGGCACTGGCAGCGTTTGCTAAATAGTTGCCAGCGTTTGCAAATCCCTTTAGATATTCGACTATTACAAGCTGAGTTAGATTCCTTCCTTAGCACCCAGGCTGATCTTGACTTTACTTGCAAGCTAATTATAACTCGAGGTTTGGGGCAGCGCGGCTATGCGCAGCCAAAGCCTTGTTTGCCTAACCGTATTTTATTAGCATCCGCTTCCCCCGTTTGGCCGTCCAGCTACGCAGAGGAGGGGATTTGTTTATTTGAATGTCAAACAGCGTTAGCACGTCAACCCTTATTGGCAGGAATTAAGCACCTTAATCGTTTAGAGCAAGTGTTGGCTCGCAATGAATGGCAAGATAGTAAGTATGCCGAAGGTTTAATGCGAGATACGCAAGGCTGGGTTATTGAAGGGGTTTTTAGCAATATTTTTTGCGTTATTAATGGTTGTTTAGTTACTCCAGACTTGTCTGATTCTGGGGTTGAAGGAGTGCGCCGGCAGCAGATTTTAGACTTGGCTAAAATGCATGCTTTATCTTATAAGGTAGCAAAGCTGAGTTTGTCTGATTTGGCGCAGGCTAGCGAAGTATTTATGTGCAATAGTTCATATGGTATTTGGCCAGTTCGTGAATTTTCTACTCAACACTGGTTGGTTGGCCCTATCACCCGTAAACTACAACGTCTTATCGAATATAAGTAGGCACACTTGTGATCCGTAAACTATTTCTTACTTTATTTAGTTTTATCTTGGCTGTGGCTATTGTTGGTGGTGCAGCCTTTTGGTTGCAAGAAGATTCAGTAACGCAAAAACTATCCATTACCACTGAGTACATATTAGAGGTGCCATCTGGCTCAACGCCTAACGCCTTATTTTCACGTTTAGAATCAGAGGGCCTTATTCAGGGGGCTTTCTGGTTGCGCTTGCATTGGCGTTTAAATTATCAAGGTAAAAATCTTCATGTAGGTGAATATCGCTTAACCCCCGGCATGGATGTGAAACAGGTAATTGATAAATGGCTACGTGGCGATATTGTGCAATATAAAGTGACCCTGGTAGAAGGGCATAATATTCGTCAAATACGTGCAGCATTAGCGGCTAATGAACATATTACTCAAACATTAGGTGATGTATCTAATGCTGAGCTGATGGAGCGCTTAGGCAAGCGAGGCGTTCATCCAGAAGGGCAGTTTTTTCCAGACACCTACCAGTTTACTAAAGGGCAAACTGATTTTGAACTCTTAAAACAAGCCCATCAACGCTTAGAGAAGGTCTTAGCGCAAGAATGGGAGCAGCGCGCAGATAACCTACCCTTAAAAACACCTTATGAAGCCTTAGTGTTGGCCTCCATTATTGAAAAGGAAACGGGCGTGCCATCAGAGCGCAGTGAGATTGCCGGCGTATTTGTGCGACGTTTAAATAAAGGGATGAGGTTGCAAACTGACCCAACTGTTATTTATGGCATGGGCGAACGTTATCAAGGGCGTATTCGTTCTGCAGATTTAAAAGAAGCAACAGCTTACAATACTTACCTTATTCAAGGTTTGCCGCCTACACCTATTGCTATGGTTGGACGTGAAGCCATACATGCTGCTTTGCATCCCAAAGAAGGTCGTAGCTTATTTTTTGTGGCAAAAGGTGATGGTTCACATTATTTTTCAGAAACACTCAGTGAGCATAATAAAGCGGTGCGTGAATATCAGTTACGGCGCCGTAGCGATTATCGTTCTAGTCCTGCATCCACTGAGTAGGGAAGTCTATGCCAGGTTTATTTATTACGTTAGAAGGCCCAGAAGGTGCTGGGAAAACAACTAATCGTACGTTTATTGCTGACTATTTGCAGCAACAAGGAGTTGAGGTCGTCCTTACGCGAGAGCCAGGAGGGACGCCTTTGGCTGAACAAGTACGTGAATTGTTATTAGCGCCTAGTAATGAAGTAATGGCCGTAGATACGGAGCTATTACTGATGTTTGCCGCGCGTGCGCAGCATATTGCTGAAAAAATCAAGCCTGCATTGCAGCGTGGAGCAGTTGTGCTCTGTGATCGTTTTACCGATGCAACCTATGCTTATCAAGGTGGTGGGCGTGGTTTAAGTCAGCAACGTATTCAAATATTAGAGCAGTTTGTCCAGGGTGATTTGCGGCCTGATTTAACCTTATTATTTGATTTGCCTATTGAAGAAGGTTTAAAACGCGCGGCGGCGCGCGGCCGATTAGATCGTTTTGAGCAAGAGCATCAAGCGTTTTTTCAGCGTGTGCGTGAAGCGTATTTAGTACGAGCTAAACAAGAACCAGAGCGTTTTTCAGTTATTGATGCCGCACCTATTTTGAGCGAAGTTCAAGAGCAAATTAAATGCTTGTTTCCACGCATTATGGAGCGCTTAAGTGTCTGAGTTGTTCCCTTGGCAGCAAAGTATGTGGCAACAATTGACGGCCAATAGTCAATTTGCCCATGCTTATTTATTCTATGGTCATCAAGGCATAGGTAAGCGTCAGTTTGTGGAGTGCTTTGCTGCCTTGTTGCTATGTCAAAAACCACAACAAAAAGCCTGTGGTCATTGTTCGTCATGTCGCTTATTAGCCGCTCAAACGCATCCTGACTTTTTTCATCTTGCACCAGAGGAAGAGGGTAAAAGCATTGTAATTGGGCAAGTGCGCGAGCTGGTGGCTGATATTGCGCAAACGGCACAGCAGGGTGGCCGTCAAGTTGTGATTGTTGAGCCAACAGAGGCAATGACTCTTGGCGCTTCAAATGCACTCTTGAAAAATCTAGAAGAACCCAGTGGTAGTACCGTTTTTTTACTGGTCAGTGATCAGATTAGCTTCTTGCTGCCTACCATCAAAAGTCGTTGTGTTTTGCAAAAATGCACAATGCCTAATAATCAGCAAGCCTTGGATTGGTTAAAGAGTGCTAAACCTGATATACAAGATAACGATCTGCAAGCAGCTTTGGCTTTGGCCGGTAACTCGCCATTAAAAGCGCTGTCGTTATTAGAGCTGGATGTACTTGCTCAGTATGAACGAGTTGTAGAGGGTGTGAAAAAACTCTTTAAACAGCAAGTTACAGCGTCTGATTTGGCTTTAGCATGGGCTAAAATTCCGCAAGAATGGCTAATTAACTGGTTTGCTGATTGGACGCAGGCTATTTTGCGCTTTAAGTTAACGCAAGACATGCCCTTGCTTGAAACCAATAGCATGTTTCCTGTAATTAAATACTTAGCTGAAAAAACACAACTGGAACCTTTGATTGAGGTGCAAAATTGGCTATTAGATCATCGGCAGAAAGTTTTAAAACGAGTACCATTACGGGCAGACTTACTGTTTGAAGGCTTGCTTTATCGCTGGTTAGGTCTGCTTGCGCGAAAAAATTGAGCTGCATCACTTATAGGTTTGCAATAACACTATAATTTTATAGAACGTATGCTATTTGCTGAAAGGAAGTGTCATGGGGCTAGGTCCAAGAAATGCCATTTTAAACTTAACCATTAAAGATAAAGCTGTGCTATATGCTACCTATATGCCCTTTATTAAAAATGGCGGCTTGTTTATTCCAACCAATAAAAATTACAAAATTGGTGATGATGTATTCTTATTATTAACGCTAATGGAAGAACCAGATAAACTTCCAGTAACTGGCAAGGTAATCTGGATTACGCCGACAGGCGCACAAGGTAACCGTGCCGCAGGTGTTGGTGTGCAATTTGGTCCTAATGATTTAATGGTAAAAAATAAAATCGAAACTTATTTAGCGGGTACTTTAAAATCGGACCGTCGCACCTATACGCTTTAAGCTTTCCTCTTTCCTTAGATAACCGTTATCATGGCTAGCTTATTTTTAGTTAGCCATGATGTTATATGTCGTTTAATTACTTTACTGATTCACACTGTCATCTTGATCGTTTAGATCTGTCAGCTTATAACGGCTCTTTAGAGCGTGCTCTGCAAGCAGCACGTGATAAAAATGTAAAGCGCTTCTTGTGTATAGGTGTAAGCGCAGATAATGCACACAGAGTGCGTGAGTTAGCTTGTCAGTACGATGATGTAGATTGCTCTGTAGGTGTGCATCCACTTGATGTGCAGGGAAATGGTGTAGTAGATCAGGAATGGCTACTTGAGCAAGTTAGTGCGCCAGAAGTAGTAGCTATTGGTGAAACTGGACTAGACTATCACTATCAGCCTGAGTCAGCAGTGTTACAACAAGCTTCTTTTGCTTTGCATTTAGAAGTTGCTAAGCAAGCAGCAAAACCAATTATTATCCATACGCGTGAAGCGCAAACAGATACTTTAAACATGCTTAAAGAGGCGGCGCTACCTAAAGCAGGAGTTATGCATTGCTTTACCGAAGATTGGCAAATGGCTAAGGCTGCGTTAGATATGGGGTATTATATTTCGATGTCAGGCATAGTTACCTTTCGTAATGCTGTGCAGGTTCAAGAAGTGGCGCGAAAAGTACCTATTGACCGTTTATTAATTGAAACAGATTCCCCTTATTTGGCGCCTATACCCTATAGAGGAAAGCCAAACCTGCCAGAGTATGTTGTGGAAGTTGGTGCTTTTGTCGCCGCTTTACGGGGAGTAGAAACAAGTGAGTTGGCACAGAAAACAACGGAAAATTACTTTAATTTATTTAAAAGTAATTAGCAGAAAAAATAAAATAGCCTAGGTTTTCTTATGTATTAAAAAGCTGGGGTAATGGCGATCTTTAATACGTAATTAATATGTGTTAATATTCTCTAGTTAGGCAGCTTAAGGCTGCTTTTGTTGAAGTTTCCAGTGACTACGGCTTAAAAACAGGTTTTACGCTGCTACTGTATGGCAGATAAGTTTTAAGGTCGCTCTTACTGGCCATCCCACCGATGTGACCTTTGGTAGGGGTCACCACTAGGACGAGGAGGCGCCATGCCCATTATTACCCTTCCTGATGGAAGTCAGCGCTCATTTGAACAACCTGTATCAATTATGCAAGTTGCGCAGGATATTGGTCCTGGTTTAGCTAAAGCAACCATTGCAGGTCGAGTTAATGGCCGCTTGTTAGATGCTTGTGACCTTATTGATCAGGATGCGCAGCTGCAAATTATCACTGCAAAAGATGAAGAAGGCGTTGAGATTATCCGCCACTCATGTGCTCACTTAGTTGGGCATGCAGTAAAACAGTTGTATCCCAATGCTAAAATGGTCATTGGCCCTGTTATTGATGAAGGCTTTTATTACGATATTGCGATTGATCGCCCATTTACACCAGAAGATATGGTGGCAATTGAAAATCGCATGAAACAGCTGATTGATCAAGATTACGATGTGGTTAAAAAACTAACCCCACGTGATGAAGTGATCAAGGTATTTGAAGCGCGTGGCGAAGAATACAAACTACGTTTAGTGGCTGATATGCCAGATGAAAAACAAATGGGTTTGTATTATCACCAAGAATATGTAGATATGTGCCGTGGCCCGCACGTACCTAATACACGTTTTTTAAAAGCCTTTAAACTGACTCGCTTTTCAGGTGCCTACTGGCGTGGCGATTCAAAAAATGAGCAGCTACAGCGCATTTATGGCACTGCCTGGGCAGATAAAAAGCAACTAGCCGCTTATATTAAACGTATTGAAGAAGCTGAAAAGCGTGATCATCGTAAGCTAGGTAAGCGCCTTGATCTATTCCATATGCAAGAAGAAGCGCCAGGTATGGTGTTCTGGCATCCAAATGGTTGGACGGTTTATCAGGTGCTTGAGCAGTATATGCGCAAAATTCAGCGCGATAATGGCTATCAAGAAGTACGCACACCGCAAGTAGTTGACCGTATCCTTTGGGAAAAGTCAGGGCACTGGACTAACTACGGTGATAATATGTTTATCACCGAGTCAGAATCGCGCACTTATGCGGTTAAACCAATGAACTGTCCTTGCCATGTGCAGATTTTTAATCAAGGGCTAAAAAGCTACCGTGATTTACCATTACGCCTAGCCGAGTTTGGCGCTTGCCATCGTAACGAACCTTCAGGTGCGCTGCATGGCATTATGCGTGTGCGTGGCTTTACTCAGGATGATGCGCATATTTTCTGTACTCAAGAGCAGGTGCAGCAAGAAGCAGCAGACTTTATTAAACTCACCACAGATGTTTATGCAGACTTTGGTTTTAATGATCTTGAGCTTAAGCTTTCTACTCGACCAGAACAGCGTGTCGGTTCTGATGCACAGTGGGATAAAGCAGAAGCGGCTTTGGCAGCAGCGCTAGATCATGCAGGCTTGAAGTACGAGCTGCAGCCAGGTGAAGGGGCTTTCTATGGTCCGAAAATTGAGTTTTCACTAAGAGATTGTTTAGGTCGTGTATGGCAATGTGGTACATTGCAGCTCGATTTTAACTTGCCTGTACGCTTAGGTGCAGAGTTTGTTAGCGAAGAAAATGATCGTCAAAACCCTGTAATGTTACATCGTGCTATTCTAGGTTCTTTCGAGCGTTTTATCGGTATTTTGATTGAACATTATGAGGGGGCATTTCCTGCATGGCTTGCCCCAACACAAGCTGTAATTATGAATATTACGGACAAACAAGCCGATTTTGCGAAAAAAGTTGAAAAAACTCTGAATGAAAATGGTTTTAGAGCAACTTGTGACTTGAGAAACGAGAAAATCGGCTTTAAAATCCGCGAGCACACTTTACTCAAAGTTCCTTACCTGCTGGTTATTGGCGATAAGGAAATTGAAAACAAAACTGTCGCAGTACGTTCACGTGATGGCAAAGATTTAGGCTCAATGCCTGTAAGCCAGTTTATGGAACTATTAACAACTGCGATTTCCCGGCGCGGACGCCAAGATCTGGAGTGATTATTATCAAGCGAGATATGAGACAAGACAGACGCACTGCCCCTAAGGCACCAATTAACGAAAATATTGCAGCACGTGAAGTACGCCTAATTGGTGCTGATGGTGAGCAGATCGGGATAGTCTCGATTGATGAGGCACTAAAAGCTGCTGAAGAGGCGCACCTTGATTTAGTAGAAATTTCTGCTGAAGCCACGCCACCTGTTTGCCGAATCATGGATTACGGTAAACATCTGTTTGAGAAGAAAAAACAGCAGGCACAGGCGCGCAAAAATCAAAAGCAAGTGCAAATTAAAGAAATTAAGTTTAGACCAGGGACGGATATAGGGGATTATCAGGTAAAACTACGCAACCTGATACGTTTCCTAGAAGACGGGGACAAGGCCAAGGTTTCATTACGATTCCGCGGTCGTGAGATGGCTCACCAGGACTTGGGTATGGAGCTGCTTAACCGAATCGAAGCTGATTTGGCTGAGTATGGCACTGTAGAACAACGTCCTAAGCTGGAAGGACGCCAGCTGATGATGGTCATCGCCCCGAAAAAGAAAAAATAACCCCCTAGGGCACTGGTAGGCCTTAAGGTTATGCGTAATCACTGAATGCGGAGTATTCAAACATGCCAAAAATGAAAACTAAGAGCGGTGCTAAAAAACGTTTTAAGCCAACCGCTAACGGCTTTAAGCACAAACACGCTTTCAAGAGTCACATCTTGACCAAAATGACTACTAAGCGTAAGCGTCAGCTACGTGGTACATCTTTGATGCACCCTACTGATGTACAACGCGTAGAACGCATGTTGCGTCTTCGTTAATCTTTGGTTTAGATAAATAAAGGTAATATTTTATGGCTCGTGTTAAACGTGGCGTTGTGGCGCGTCGTCGTCACAAGAAAGTACTTAAGCTAGCTAAAGGTTACTACGGAGCGCGCTCTCGCGTATTCCGCGTAGCTAAACAAGCAGTTATTAAAGCTGGTCAATATGCATACCGTGACCGTCGTCAGAAAAAACGTCAATTCCGCGCATTGTGGATTGCTCGTATCAATGCTGGCGCTCGTGTAAACGGCTTATCATACAGCCGATTTATTGCTGGTCTGAAGAAAGCAACTATCGAGATCGATCGTAAAGTTCTTGCTGACCTAGCAGTAAATGAAAAAGCAGCCTTTGCAGCGATCGTCGAAAAAGCTAAAGCCGCTCTGGCCTAATTTTCGAACGTAGCAACGTAAAGCGTTTTTGAAATAAGGGAAGGGCCTCAAAGCTCTTCCCTTATTTTTATTTTGCATGATGATTTAAGAGAGAGACTTGCAAAGTGCAGCGCAGTCTGCGTTTTGCAAGACTCTCTGGAGGTTTAAATGGAAAATCTTGATGCGTTAGTGGCTCAGGCACTGTCAGCGGTAGAAACCAGTCAAGATGTTGTCACTGTTGAACAACTACGTGTGCAATATTTAGGCAAAAAAGGCGAATTAACTTCATTAATGAAGCAATTAGGCAGCTTATCTGCAGAGGAGCGTCCTCAAGCAGGTGCGTTGATTAATGTGGCAAAAGAGCAAGTACAAACTGCCCTTAATGCGCGCAAACAACTGCTTGAAAGTGCAGCCTTAGAAGCAAAGCTGGCAGCTGAGCGTATTGATGTTACTTTGCCAGGTCGTGGCCAAACAATGGGTGGTTTACATCCAGTTACTCGCACTTTAGAGCGTATTGAGCATTTTTTTTCAAGCATTGGCTACGAAGTAGCGCAAGGGCCAGAAGTTGAAGATGACTACCACAATTTCGAAGCCTTAAATATTCCAAGCCATCACCCCGCGCGTGCTATGCACGATACCTTCTATTTCAACCCAACGACGGTATTGCGCACGCACACCTCATCCGTGCAGGTGCGCACTATGGAAACACAGCAGCCGCCTATTCGCGTGGTGTGCCCAGGGCGTGTTTATCGTTGTGACTCTGATATGACCCATTCACCTATGTTTAATCAGGTAGAAGGTTTACTGATTGATCGGGATGTGAGCTTTGCTGACTTAAAAGGCACTATTGTTGAGTTTTTACGTGTTTTCTTTGAAAAAGATTTAGGTGTGCGTTTCCGCCCATCCTTCTTCCCATTTACTGAGCCTTCAGCCGAAGTTGATATGGAATGTGTTATGTGCAGTGGCAAAGGCTGTCGCGTATGTAAGCAAACAGGCTGGTTAGAAGTAATGGGGTGCGGCATGGTGCATCCAAACGTATTGCGTATGTCAGGCATTGATCCAGAAGAATTTAAAGGTTTTGCTTTCGGTATGGGCGCTGAGCGTTTAACCATGTTGCGTTATGGGGTTAATGATTTGCGCTTGTTCTTCGACAACGATCTGCGTTTTTTAGCGCAATTTCGCTAAGTAGCCGTTAACCGAATTTAGGAGAGCAACATGAATTTCAGTGAACAATGGCTACGTAGCCTAGTTAATCCAAATGTATCGCGTGATGAGCTAGTAGCCCGCCTTTCTATGGCAGGTCTTGAGGTCGATGCCGTGCGCCCAGTGGCGGGTGAGTTTTCTGGCGTAGTGGTGGGAGAAATCCTTGCAACTGAACAGCATCCAGACGCTGATAAACTACGTGTTTGTCAGGTCAGCGATGGCAAAGAGACCTTTCAAATCGTTTGTGGAGCACCTAATGCACGCGCTGGCATTAAAGTGCCTTTTGCGCAATTAGGTGCTGTGTTACCTGGTGATTTTAAAATTAAAAAAGCCAAATTACGTGGCGTAGAGTCCTTTGGCATGCTCTGCTCAGCCACAGAGTTGCAGATTGGCGAAGATGACTCAGGTTTACTAGAGCTTGATGTTACTGCACCGGTGGGACAAGACATTCGTGAATTATTAAATCTTAATGATGTTTCCATTGAGGTAGACTTGACGCCAAACCGAGGTGACTGCCTGTCATTAACAGGTTTAGCGCGTGAAGTAGGTGCGTTATATAATCTAGCTGTTAGCCTTCCAGTTATTACGCCCATAGCCGCGACAATTGAAGATAGCGTTAAAATTGAATTGCTAGCAGAGAAGGCATGCCCACGTTATTTCGGTCGAGTTATTCATGGTGTTGATTTAACCCGTAAAACGCCTGCATGGATGGTTGAGCGCTTAGCGCGTAGTGATATTCGCAGTATTGACCCTGCGGTTGATGTTACCAACTATGTGATGCTTGAGTTAGGCCAGCCTTTACACGCCTTTGATCTTGCACAAATACAAGGTGGTATTCGTGTACGTTTTGCTGAGCAAAACGAAAAAGTTACCTTGTTAGATGGCCAAGAAATTACGCTAACTGAGCAAACCTTAGTTATTGCTGATCACCAGCGTGTTTTAGCTATTGCAGGGGTGATGGGGGGTGAAAACAGTGGTGTGAATGTTGAGCACACTCAAGATTTATTCTTAGAAAGTGCCTTCTTTGATACTATTGCCATTGCTGGTAAGGCCCGTTCTTACGGCCTGCATACAGATGCTTCGCATCGTTTTGAGCGTGGTGTTGACTGGCAGCTAGCAGGCAAAGCCATTGAACGTGCTACTGAACTCTTACTAGATATTGTCGGTGGTCAAGCTGGCCCTGTGGTCGAAGCCGTAGCCCCAGCATATTTACCTCAAGTTGCACCTATTAAATTACGCGCTGCTCGGGTTAATCAAACGTTTGAGTTTGACCTTACAGATGATGAAATTGAAAGTTTGTTATCTGTGTTAGGTTTAGTGCTGAATAAGCAAGCGGCAGGCGTTTGGTTAGTGGATGTGCCAAGTCATCGCTTTGATATCAGCATTGAAGAAGACTTAATTGAAGAAGTAGGTCGTTTATATGGTTATGACAAGCTTCCTGTAAGTTACCCAATGGTACCTTTAGCGCCTAAAGCCAACCCTGAAACCAAAGTGGGTTTACCGGCTTTGCGCCGGTTATTAGTAGCGCGTGGTTACCAAGAAGCTATCACTTATAGCTTTATTGATCCGAAAGTCTTTAAGTTATTTCATCCCGAGGAGCCTGCACTAGAGTTAGCCAACCCTATATCGGCAGAACTTTCTTCAATGCGCGCTTCGCTCTTACCAGGCTTGTTAAAAGCAGTTGCCTATAACTTAAATCGCCAGCAGAGTCGCGTGCGTCTATTTGAAACAGGCTTACGTTTTGTCGGTCAGCTTGACAACTTAAAACAAGAACCAATGTTAGCAGGTGTGATTACAGGCACACGTTTAGCTGAAGAATGGGCACATGGCAAAGACAACATTGACTTCTATGATCTTAAAGGTGATGTTGAAGCTTTATTAACAGCTGCCGGTGATTTTTCCAGCTACAGCTTTGAGCCGTGCACTGAACATGGCTTCCATCCAGGGCAATGCGCTCAAGTGCTGCGCAATGGCGAACTAGTAGGCTATATGGGAGCATTGCACCCGCAGTTAGCGAGTGAATTGGATATAGATCAGCCTGTGTTTATGTTTGAGCTGCTGCAAAGTGCTGTAATACAAGGTAAATTGCCTACATTTGCTGAATTATCACGCTTCCCAGAAGTGCGCCGTGACTTAGCTTTATTAGTCGACGCAATAATACCAGCGCAAGAGATTCTAACCGCTATGCGTGGTGCGGCTGGTGAATTTTTAACGCAAATTCGTTTATTTGACGTTTACCAAGGCAAAGGTGTTGATCCAAATCGCAAAAGTTTGGCCGTTGGCTTGACCTGGCAACATCCATCGCGCACTCTAACAGATGACGAAGTGAGCAGCGCAACACAAAATGTACTCACGCTGCTTGAAGAGAGGTTCAACGCAACATTGAGGAAATAGTGCATGGGGGCTTTGACGAAAGCAGAAATGGCCGAGCATCTCAATTTAGAGCTTGGGCTAAATAAACGGGAAGCCAAAGAGTTGGTTGATGTGTTTTTTGAAGAGATTCGTCTGGCCCTCGAAAATAACGAACCTGTGAAGTTGTCAGGTTTTGGCAACTTCGACTTGCGGGATAAGCGCCAGCGTCCAGGGCGTAATCCTAAAACAGGTGAGGAAATTCCTATTTCCGCCCGCCGCGTTGTGACGTTTCGTCCAGGGCAAAAGTTGAAGGCTCGAGTTGAGGCATATGTCACAAGAGACGAGTAACCCAGCGTTAACGGAAGAATTACCGGTTTTACCAGGTAAACGCTACTTTACCATTGGTGAAGTTAGCCATTTATGTGCTGTAAAAGCACATGTTCTGCGTTATTGGGAGCAAGAGTTTGAACAGTTGTTACGTATTAAACGACGTGGCAATCGCCGCTATTATCAGCGCCAAGATGTACTGATGATTCGGCAAATCCGCTCACTGTTATATGAGCACGGCTTTACTATTGTTGGTGCACGCCAGCATTTACTAAATGGTGCTGTGGCTAATGACAAAACCGAGTATAAGCAAATGCTTAAACAAATGGTTAGTGAGTTAGAAGAAGTACTACAGGCGTTACGATGATCTGTAGCAAGTTAACAAACACCCTGCAAGTTAGAGCTTGCAGGGTGTTTTCTTTTGCGTCGTTAGACGAAGTGAGTAAACAATGGCATTAATTGGACAGATGAACACTTTACAGGTATTGCGTAAAGTTGATTTTGGTGTGTATTTAGATGGTACTGTCCATGGCGATATTTTGTTGCCTAATCGTGAAATTACAAAAAATACTGAGTTAGATGAAGAAGATTGGGTCAATGCTTTCGTCTACCGTGACAGTGAAGATAAGCTCATTGCAACTATGCATAAACCTAAAGTGCAGGTTGGGCAGTTTGCGAGCTTAAAAGTAGTGGATATTAACCGTGTTGGTTTGTTTTTAGACTGGGGCTTAAGTAAGGATTTATTACTGCCTCATTCAGAAGAAAAGCGCCCCTTGCAAGTTGGTGACTATTGCATGGTGTATGTCTATTTAGATCCACATACTGAGCGTATTACAGCCAGTGCCCGCTTAGATCGCCATCTTAAAGATACGGCTACTAACGAAGAATTACCCAAAGGTATGCAGGTTGACCTCTTGGTTGCAGAGCGTACTGATTTAGGCTTTAAAGCTATTATTAATGGCAAGTACTGGGGACTAATTCATAAGAATGAGCTATTTCGCTTTGTTCGCCCAGGTATGCAAATTGAAGGCTATGTTCGTTTGGTGCGTGATGATGGACGTATTAGCCTTAGCTTGCAAAAACAAGGGCATGAAATGCGTGATGAACTGGGCGAGCAAATTTTGCAGCGCTTAAAAGACAACGGTGGTTCACTGGCGCTAAGTGATAAGTCTGATCCGCAAATCATTGCTAATGCGTTTAATGTCAGTAAAGGTAACTTTAAAAAATCCATTGGTGGGTTATTTAAGCAAGGCTTAATTATCATTTATGATGATCATATTGAATTGAAAGCATAGGAGCTAAGCATGCGTCGTCCCCTGATTATTGTGCTGAACCTGTTGTTACTGGTGGCATTAATTTGGGGCTTTGGCTGGCACCTATGGCAAGGCACTACAGTGCCAGCAGTAAAAGTTACTGTGCAGCCACTTAAGCAATGGGTTGTTGCCAGTGGTGAAGTGCGTTTTGATATTCAAGCACAGATCAGCGCTGAAATTACGGGCACTGTTAAGCAGCGCCATGTACGTGAAGGTGATCTAGTCACACAAGGGCAGTTATTACTGAGTTTGGAGCAGCAGCCTTGGTTAGCGTTGCGTAATCAAGCTCAAGCGAAGTTAGAGCAACTAGACAGCCTAGGCGTTGGTGTGGCACAGGTTACCCTAGAAGAGGCGCAAAAACGCTTAGCTTTAGCGCAAAAAGAACTAACTCGCCGCCAAGCTTTGGCTGCCAAAGGCTTGGTATCAACAGAAAGTTTAGAGCAAACCCAGCGCCAAGTGCATGACTTACAAGCCAACCTGCAACGCGCCAAACTACAAACTGAGCAGCTTCAAACCTTAGGTGCAGAGCGCCAGCAAAGCCTGCAAGCGCTCTCAGAGGCACAGGCACGCTTAGATAAAACGATGATTTACGCGCCTTTTGCAGGACGTATTTTGCAACGTAATGTTGAGCAAGGTGATGTTGTGCAGCCGCAACAAGTACTTTTTGAATTGGCCAGTTTAGATTCATTAGAAGTCGTGCTCGCGCTTGACGAGAAAAGCCTCGCGCCTATTGCCTTAGGGCAGCCCGCATGGATTATTGCTGATGCTTATCCAGAGCGCGAAATTCAAGGCAAAGTTAGTTTTATTGCGCCCGCTTTAGACAGTACCAGAGGCACTATAGACGTGCACCTGCGTTTAGAACAGCCCGCTGCTTGGTTGCGCTCAGGTATGACAGTGTCTACCAGTATATTAACGCAGCACAAACCGCAAACCTTAGTGCTGGATAATAAGTTTCTTCGCTGGCAAGGCAAACAGGCTTATGTTTGGCGCTATCAAGCAGGCCAAGCGCAGCCAGTGTTTGTTGAATTAGGAATCCGCAGTGAAGGGCGCAGTGAAATCAGCCAAGGTTTAGCCGCAGATGACTTGCTGTTAGATATAACAGCAGAACAAGCGCACCAGCGTTTGCGCCCTAAATGGCAAGACTAACGGCTATGCTTTGGTCGGCATGGCAACTTGCACAGCGTTTTTTGCGGCAGAATCTGCTGCAAACCTCGCTGATTTGTCTTGGCATTGCGATAGGCACAGCGGTGGTTGTTTTTATCACTTCTATTATTTCTGGGCTGCAAGCGAATGTTATTGATCGAACATTAGGCACCCAAGCGCATTTAAGACTAGAAGCTGCCCAAGAACGTAATCTATTAAGTGCTCAGGTTCAGACACAGGATATTCTTTTACATACGCCACGTGCTCAGCGTTTACGTTCTATTGCTAATTGGCAGCTATGGCTAGAGCATTTAGATAAGCTGCCCGAATTAACCGCAGTCTCGCCTTCTATTTCAGGCCCAGCAACTGCAGAGCGCGCTATGACGCGAAAATCAATAGCTTTAATGGGCATAGACTTAAATCGCTATCTGCAAGTGATTGATCTGCCTGCTTATCTTAAGCAAGGCCGATTAAAACTGGGAGAAGGAGATGTGCTTATTGGTCAGCAATTAGCACAGAATCTAGGGTTGCGTATAGGTGATAAATTTCGTTTAGAGGCTGCTCAGCATGCAACAACAGTGCGGGTAGTGGGTATCTTTCAAATTGGTGTGCGTGATTTAGAC
Organism: Pseudomonas sp. F1_0610; assembly: GCF_047470865.1. Taxonomy (NCBI): domain Bacteria; kingdom Pseudomonadati; phylum Pseudomonadota; class Gammaproteobacteria; order Pseudomonadales; family Pseudomonadaceae; genus Pseudomonas; species Pseudomonas sp. F1_0610. Next base: position 6,138 of record NZ_JAZDRH010000010.1, on the reverse strand, counting down.
GCGCGCTATGTCTATACCGATTTAAAACAAAGCCAAGCATTACTGGATATGCCAGGAGCAGTTACAGGCATAGATTTACGTATTAACAATATTTTCCAGGCCGAGTCTATTGCTCAACAGCTAGAATTGCGTACCGCTTTAAAAGCAGAAAGCTGGATGAAAAATAACAGCCAAATGCTGAATGCGCTGAAATCACAAAGCATGGCTACCCAAGTAATTCGTCTGTTTATTGCCATCTCGGTTATTTTTGGCATTGCCAGTGTGTTGGCAGTGAGCGTTACCCAACGGACTCGAGAAATTGGCATTTTGCGAGCTATGGGAGGCACACGAAGGTTAATTTTAACTGTTTTTCTTATGCAAGGCGGGGCATTAGCCTTACTAGGCGCTATGCTAGGCTGTTTAATCGGTTCTGTCTTAGTACATGCTTTTAATTACTTTGCAGCCAGTTTATTTACAGCTGAGGTTTCTATCACACTCATTGCTTATACTTTACTGTTATCTGTCATAAGTGGCATCCTTGCTGCCGCCTGGCCCGCTCGTCGTGCGGCTTTATTGCAACCAGCAAGGGCGATTCATAATGTCTGAATTATTAATTTTAGATCAGCTAGGCAAAACCTTTAATGGCCATACTAAGCTAGCACAGCAGGTTCTTACAGATATTTCATTTAATGTAAAAGCGGGTGAGTTTATTGCACTAGTAGGACCTTCTGGCTCAGGTAAGAGCACCTTATTAAATATACTGGGCTTGTTAGATACAGCCAGCACTGGCCAGCTCAAGCTTTTAGGGCAAAATACAGAGCATTTATCTGATGTGCAATTGACGCAATTGCGCAACCAACATTTAGGATTTGTTTTCCAATTTCATCATTTGCTGAATGCGTTTACTGCCATAGAAAATGTTTTAATGCCGTGCATGCTTGGGCGGGGGCGACCCAATAAAGAGCAAAAGGACTATGCTGTACATTTACTTGAGCAAGTTGGTTTGTCAGCAGTTATGCAACGTCCTGCCAATCAATTATCAGGTGGGCAACAACAGCGGGTGGCTATTGCCCGTGCGTTAATGAATAAACCAAAGCTGCTGTTAGCGGATGAGCCAACCGGCAACTTAGACAGCCGTAATGCACAAGCTATTTTTGAGTTATTCGCCCAGCTCAATCAACAGCAAAAATGTGCTGTGATTTTGGTAACGCATGACCTGTCTTTAAGTAAAATGGCACAGCGTACCTTGGCTATATTAGATGGCAAATTAGAATATGATGGTTGCGCTGCGCAATTTTCAGGCTTTTAGCCAGCATTTAAGCTATTCTTAGGCTTTTATGTTTTCAGGTTGTGGTTATGAGCGAAAAGCACACTGTATTTATCACATGGCAAGAACAGCAGTGGCGCTGGCTCAGTGAAAATCAACAAAAACCCCCAAAGCACTTACTAGTTGCTGACGATAACATGAATGCAGATGTTGCTTTTAAGCATGTAAGTCAAGGCAATGCATTAGTATGGCAAGGGGATTTTCAAAATGCTCGACAACTATTGCAAGCTGTCGCAAGACGTATAGATAAACGTCAGCAGCAAAAAAAGCTTGCTGAAGATATCACTCAAGCTTTTCATCAAGTTCGCCAGCGTCAAGCACAAAAAGCGCAAATGTTAGGTTTGTTGCTGTTAGCCTTAGATCCAAATTATGTTTGCACTTTGCGTCGTGCACCTGATGTAAGTGAGGCTTGCACACAGGCTTTAGGGCCTAGTAATGCTTATCCTTGCCTTATTTCACTGCGTCAATTACAAGGCCTAATAGGGGCTTATGAATGGCGCCGTAAAGGCGTGTTTATTCCTGCATTGAATGCATCTATTTATCCGCATTATGCGGTATTTGCACCTATGCGCAGTGAGTATTTAGATTTGCTAACCCAGGCTAAATTGCCAGCCAATTGTAATTTAGCGATGGATATAGGCACAGGCACAGGAGTGCTGGCAGCTATGCTAGCTAAGCGCGGTATTGCCAAAGTGCTAGCAACAGATATTAATCCGAGCGCTTTAGCCTGTGCGCAACAGACCAAAGAAAGCCTTGCCTTAACGCAAATAGACATTATCAAGGCTGATCTTTTCCCCGATACCACTGAAAAAGCCCAGCTGATTGTCTGTAATCCACCATGGTTACCAGGTAAGCCTAGTTCAGCCATTGAATATGCTGTCTATGATCCCGATAGTCGGATGCTAAAACGTTTTTTAAACCAAGTAACTCACTATTTAGCCGAGCAAGGGCAGGTATGGTTGATTCTTTCTGATCTTGCTGAACGTCTTGGATTACGCAGTAGAGAGACGCTACTGGAGTGGATCAGCCAAGCAGGATTATGTGTACAGCAGCGTTTAGATATTCAGCCAAACCACAAACGAAGCCAAGATCAAACAGATCCATTACACAGCGTGAGAAGTGCAGAGGTGACTTCGTTGTGGATTTTGCTAAGGGATAATGCCGCTAGCCATTAAGCTGCATATGCAATAAAGGGTAGGGTTTTCCCTGCCCATCTAGTGCTGAACGAGCTATTTGCTTAAAACCAAGGTGTTGATAGAAACCAATAGCCTGAGGATTTTGTTCATTCACATCCACTTTATAAGCCCCTTGTTGTATCGCCTGTGACGCTAAAAACTTACCGACACCTTGGCCGCGAGCCGTAGCCGAAACAAAGAGCATCTCAATATTACCCTCATGTACACCGCAAAAACCAAGCATTTCTCCAGTGCTAGAGCGCGCGCAGGTTAAGCTTACAGCATCAAAATACTGGTTAAGAATTAGCGGTTTGAGTGCTTGTATCTCTTCCTCCGGTAGAAAATCATGGGTGGCTCGTACGGCACTTTCCCAAATGCGAATAAGTTGCAGATAATCATCTGCGGAGGGAGTGGTAAGTGTTAGCATCTTTTTATCCTAGGCCTTTTAGTTAGTGCGCTTGGCAAATAATAAGCCCACTCCAGCACTGGCTAACAATGAAGCACAGCTACGGTTAAATAGTTGCTTCATAGCAGGTTTGGCGAACCAGTGGCGTAACAAACTGCCAAAAAGTGCATATAGGAAAATAGCAATGCACTCCATTGCAATAAATAGGCTGCCTAAAATAAAAAACTGGAAGCTGATATTACCTGCAGATAAGTCAACAAACTGAGGTAAAAAAACAGTAAAAATTAGAATGGCTTTAGGATTACCAGCCGCTAATAAAAACTCTTGTTGCATTAAGCCAAACAGGCTGCGTGAATTAACTGCAGGGCTTTCTAGTTCTGCCTTTGGAGCACGCCATAGCTGGTAAGCCAGCCAAAATAGGTACAACGCTCCCAAAACCTTGACCACATTAAATAGTAATTCGGAGGTATAGAGTAAACTGGCCAATCCCATAGCAGTTAAAGCGATCATGCCAATAAAGGCAGCAAGGCGGCCAATACCAGCTAAACAAGAAATTCTAATGCCATAGCAACGGGCATTATTCATTGATAACAGATTGTTAGGGCCTGGTGCCATGTTTAAAGCAAAGCAAGCAGGAATAAAGAGTAAGATGGTAAACCAACTCATAACAGCTACCCTCAGTTGTACTTTTAATTATTAACGCTGAAAGTATAGCGGATAAACAAAACCGCCGTCACAAGGACGGCGGTGAATAGTGTTATTTAAAACCTATTTTTTTAGCTCAGCTTTAAGCTGGTCAATGCGGTCTTGTGGCTTTAATACAAGAACATCAGTTTCAATGGCATCTAATACCACTTCAGCCGTATTGCCAATAAGTGCACCGGATAAGCCAGTGCGCGCTACTGTACCTAAAATAGTGAGCACTGCTTTTTGTGCATGCGCCATACGCGGAATTAAAATATCCGCAGGGCCTTCTTTGACATGCATTTGCTCAGGTTTTAGATCAAAACCATGGATAAAGTCTTCGCATAGCTTGCGATAGCGCGTTTCAATTGTTTCACGCAACTGGAAGGTTGGGTCAGCTGCAGATAGCATAGGTGATGGATGAGCCGTAAATAGCTCTAGATGCCCTTTAGTAACATTCACCATATCTAAACCAGCGGCAACAATACTGCTGTGTAGCGCTTTGTGCTCTGGATCGTTATTCCCCACATCAACCGAAGCTAAAATAGTACCGCCTTCCCAAGAAGTATCTGTTTTAGCAATCATCACCGGCGCTGGGCAGTAGCGAAGTAGCTTCCAGTCATCCGGTGTGAGTAAGGCTTTTTTCAAAGGATTCTCTGGAAAATGCTGCTTAATAACTAAGCCGCAATCTTGTGCTTGTTGTGCCGCGATAATGGTTTCGTGATAACTGTCTTTCCAGGCATTTTGATGAGTAACTTCAAAGCCTTCATCGGTTAATGCTTTTGCCATATCAGTAAGGTAAGCAGTCCATTCATTATTACGGTCACAGACTAATAAATGCAGGCTGCAATTATTAGCTTTCGCAATAAGTTTAGCGCGCTTTAGTGCTAGGCCTTCTGGTTGGTTGGGTTTGATAACGACTAAAATCCGCTTAATTGTATGCATAGCTGCCTCTTCACTGCTGGGTAAGGTCCTGTGACTAGTATGATGTCACTTTTGACCCAGTGGGGGCTGATATATATCAACCAGTTGAGTTTGGTAGTCATTGTCATTCGCGCCTATAATGCAAGAAATTTCTAGGCTTACTGACATTACTATGCAACTTTTACCAGAAATCGAAACCTTCTTAAAATGCAGTACTCCACAAAGTTGGATAGAAGCTGCTAAAAATCATCCCAAAGAACTACTTATTGACCATGCTAATTGCGAAAAAAAAGCTGCAGGCATGGCTGTAACACTGATGTTTCGCTACGCCGAAAAAGAAGAATTGCAGCAGAAAATGTCACGGTTAGCCCGTGAAGAATTGCGTCATTTTGAACAAGTAACGGCCATTATGAAAAAACGGGGCATTAAGTACACTCAGCTGAGTGCCTCACTTTATGCCAAACGCCTGCATGAACATGTGCGCCAAAAAGAACCCGAACGCTTGATTGATACTTTGATTATTGGCGCTTTTGTGGAGGCCCGTTCTTGTGAGCGTTTTTTTCGTATTGCACCTTTTTTGGATGAAGAACTACAGAAGTTTTATTTTAATCTACTAAAATCAGAATCACGTCATTACCAAGACTATTTAAAACTGGCCCAACTCTATAGCAAAGAGCCAATTGCAGAACGTGTAGCACTTTTTGCAGAAGTGGAACGCCAAGCTATTCTTACACCAGATGATAAATTCCGCTTTCATAGTGGTAGTACGGCCGATAATTAATCGGCTGTACTTCTATGCTATGCCTAACCATAGATACTTAATAGCGCACAGCTCCTGCTTACTATGCTGAGAGAGGCTATGATTAATCAGCTGATAAACAGTGCACAAATAGAGTTAGATGCTGCAGCAACTGATCTTGAACCGCCTGAATTGCCAGTTCATAGCATACCCACATTAGAAAAAGACATTTATAAAACACTTTCACCCATGTTGCAGGAGCGCTTTAAACTATTTGGGCATTGGCTTTCTTGTTAAGAAATACAAGCACTATGGAGTAACGTCCAAGATGCTAGGCTTGCCGAAATTAAAGCAATGCAGGTGAGTGCGTCTGAGTATTGGGAAGATGAAGTTTCTAGTTTATTTCGTAAAAATAGACTGTCCCTATTTGCAGGCAGCGCAGACACCAATGAGAAAATTTACTTACTTTGGTTCGATTCAAAAATAGAGCCTGAAATATGGGTATATGACAGCAATGGCGAAGCGAGATATGCAAATTTAGCTGATGCTCTGCTTGCTTATGAGCGTTATTGGAAGCTAAGTAATAAATAATAGCGCTTGATTTGAGTAGCAGCAAATCAAGCACATTTGATTAAGCCTATATTTAGCTAAGCTATTTATTTCTTGTATTAAATTTAAGTACCACTTGTTTTTAGAGCTATTTTCAAGAAAGCTTACAATATCTTTTCTATACGCTAAAGGAATATCTCTGACCTTCTCCTCTAATAGATCTACAAATGTTCTCTCTGCTATATCTCTAGGCTTTAAATCTTTAATGCTTAAGTAATATTTCCATTGGTTTTCAAATTTTTCAAATCGCTTTAAATTTCTTAAGAAGAACGAAACTATTACTCCTACACTTTCT